>JAIPFM010000115.1 GCA_021736645.1 Phycisphaerae bacterium
GGCACATTGGTGATCTTCATTTGGCCGCTGTCGAACAGGACCTTTTTGCCGGTACGCAGGGCCACGGTGCCCAGGTTGACTGCATCTGTGATGGCATGGGCATTGAGGAAACTGCCCGGTGAGGGTGTGCCTCCCTGGCAGGCGTCCAGCCATGGCGTATGACGCGCCTGATTGGGTGACGCGGTTTCGGTTCCGGCATCGAGCTGCAGTGACTGTTTCTTGCCGTTGGCAAAGATCTGGGGATTCTGCCCATGGAAGTCCGCCATGATCGATCCGGTGTCACCCACAAACAGGATGCCCTCAGCACCCATCTGAACATCATGGGCCTCGACGGCTTCAGGCAGGCGGGGTTTCATGCCGCCATCGTACCAGAACAGGTCCATGGCCGGTCGCGTGGTACGCGCCGCAAATCTGAATCGCAATGTACAGCCTATGGGGTATGAATAATCATTATACACCACCCCGCTGGTATTGTCCCTTATCCTGCAGGTATGCGTGGCCCAGGCCTGAGCACTCACCGGTGTATCCAGGTTCAGTGTGGTGAATACTGGCCACAGGCTGTAGATGCCCATGTCCGCCATGGACCCGCCGCCGAAATCATACCAGCCTCGGAACACTGTGTGCGTATAGTGCGGGTGATAAGGACGGTCCAGAGTCGGACCCAGCCAGAGATCCCAGTTAAATCCTTTCGGCACAGGCGGACGATCTGCGGGGATTTCAGGGTATTGCGGCCACACGGGCCGGTTGGTCCAGTTGTGGACCTCGCGAAGACGGCCGATCACGCCCTGATTGATCCTGGCACAAATCCGGGCATTGCCAGTCCCGCTGCCGTAGGCCAGCAGATGCGTGGCAGCTTGGGTGTCGCGCACTGTCTTCATGACCAGCCTGCCCTCAGCCAATCGATTGGCAATGGGCTTGTGCATGAGCACGTGCTTACCCTTTTTCATGGCTGCAATGGAGATCGTGGCATGGAGATGGTCCGGGGTCATGATCTTCACGGCATCCAGGTCCTTTTCATTGGCCAGGAGGTCGCGGAAGTCCTCGTACGCTTTGCAGGCCTCAAATTTGTCTGCGGATCTGAAGCGTTTGTAGTGCCTGTCCACCACTTCGCGTCCGACTTCCCGCCCGCCGGGGCACCCGGACCGGCCTTCCCGCCAGGACGCATCATCGATGTAACTGCGGATACGATTCCGAATACCGTTTTTGCCCCATTCGATGTAGTCCTGGCTGTCTGTATTGGGATCACACACGGCCACGATCTGGACCCTGGGGTCTTTTAACAGATCGCCCAGCTCGTTGAAGCCCTGGGTGCCCATACCGATATGGGCCAGCGTGATCTTTTCGCTGGGTGCCACATAACCGGGGCCTCCCAACACATGTCTTGGCACCATGGTGAACACGCCTGAGGCCACAGTGGATTGCACAAACTGACGACGATTCATTTTTGTTTCCATATCAGACTCTCAACAAGGGTTCACGGTTCACAGATCGCAGATCGCGGATCGCGGATCGCGGATCGCGGATCGCAGATCGCAGTTCACGTTTGCTACGGGCAGCATCCTGATCGGTATCTACTTGAGTTCCTTGATGTAGATGTTCTTGTACTGCAGCAGGCTGGGCGGGCTGTTCCACTTACCCTGGCTGTCCTTGCCGCCGTGGTGCTGCAGGGCAATGGGGCCGCTGGCAGCCATGCCGGGCAGTTGGGCCTGATCGATCACCTGAATGCCGTTGAGCACCACAGTGACACGATCGCCTCGGACTGTGATCTCGAAACGGTTCCACTGGCCCACCGGTTTGTCGGCCTGGTGACGCGGTGTCACGCCCGCGCGGACCTCAGGCGGCATGGACTTGTCCATGCGGTACCCGTAGAATTCCCCTGATCCAATGGGCCAGCACCAGATGTTGACCTGGTTTGTACTGCTGCCTCGCAGAAACACGCCGCTGTCTGAATCCGGGAGTGCCAGTTTCATCTCCTTGCCAGTAATGTCTTTGGCGTGGGTGCCGTCCGGCAGGATGTAGGGGACGTTGGGATTGATGAACGGGGTGGCCTTGATACGCCAGTCCACACGCAGTACAAAGTCCTTGAAATCCTCGGTGTGCCAGAGCGTCTTGTCGCCCGGCGCTTCGCTTTCAGCATCGTAGTCAATGACCCCGTTGATCACCTTCCAGTGTCCGTTATCGCCCACAGGCACCTTCCAGCCCATGAAGTCACGGCCATTGAACAGGGCCCGAAATCCGGCAGGTGCTTTGTTGTCCTGCTCCGACGTGGCTGCATGGGTGCTCAGGCACAGGCCGGTCAGAATGACGACAGCCAACAGGGTGGTGGGAACGCCTCGCATCTTGGTCATGTCCGTATCTCCTTCAACTTTGGGTAAGATGTGTCTTTGTCACAGAGTGCAGACGAATAATTCCGTCATGAATTAAGCATTCTTATTCTAATCCCTGTCCACGGGTTGGCAAGCTAAAACAGGTTTGGGTTTGATTCTGGCTATTTGGCCGGGCATGCGTTAGGATTTGCCCGAGATATTTCTCAGTCCTATTCGTAAGAGGAATTTGAAGCATGATAAACAAGGAAGACTTGGAGAAGAAGGTCAAGGAAAGCCCCTATTGGTACCACAAAATAGAATTGCCTCATGGTATAACCACACCTGGCTGGGCTCCCCTGAGGCAAGAGGCCTACAGAATCCCGGAAGATCTCAAGGGCAAGAGAGTCCTCGATATTGGGGCGTGGGACGGATATTGGACGTTTGAGGCGCTGAAGCGCGGCGCCAAAGAAGTGGTTGCCATTGATGATTTTTCTGATTATCTGGGAAGTCTGACCGAGGGCCAGAGACATGCGTGGGAAACATTTGATCTCTGTAAGTCAGCGTTTGACTATAGCGATGAACAATGCAAGCGATTTGACATGAGTGTCTATGACATCAATGCCAACCAACTCGGGGAATTCGATATCGTGTTTTTTTTCGGTACGATATACCACCTGAGATACCCTCTATTGGCCCTGGATAAGATATCAGCCATCTGCAGCCAGGAAATCTATGTGGAGTCTGCCATATTAGACGACTTCAGTCCATATCAAGGTGGACTGGGCAAAGGCTATCCTGGAAAACAGATGCTCATGGAATTCTACCCGGGCGATCAATACGGAATGAATGAGACAAATTGGTGGAGCCCGACTCTCAATTGCCTGTTGGCACTGGTGTATACTGCAGGTTTTTCCAGTGTTGAAGGCTGGAAATTGGCAGAAAAACCGGACACTCTGTCTCTGTGCAGGGGATTTGCCAAGGGATCCAAGGTCTAATCGCTTCACACAATTGCTTATCTTGCCTCGTTTCTGTACAATGCTCCGCTTATGGCTATTGTAACGTTTCATGATGTGAATAAGATGTTCGGCACGGAATGCGTGTTCGACAGTCTGTGTCTGTCCTTCTTTGAGAAGGAGGCCGTGGGCATGGTCGGGGCCAATGGGTCCGGTAAAAGCACGATTCTCAAATTGATCCTGGGCGAAATCAAGCCGGATGTGGGGCACGTGGTGATCAGCAAGGGACTACGACTCGGGTATCTGCCTCAGGAAGCCTCGTTTGACGGGGCCAAGACCGTGCTGGAGGAGATGCATGCCGGCGTGCATCATCTGTTTCAGCTGCAGGCCAGAATTCATGCGGTGTCCAAGGAGATGGAGGCGCTGAACGGTTCTGCGCTGGAGGCACGCATGAAGCTCTACGATCAATTGAACCATGAATTTGAATTGGCTGGGGGATACGAATACGAGACCCGCATTGAGATGACACTCAAGGGTTTGGGTTTTGACAAGGCCCTGTTTCATTCGAAAACGAGCGCATTGAGCGGCGGACAGTTGTCCAGACTGGGGCTCGCCAAAGTCTTGATGCTCGAAACGGATCTGCTGCTCCTGGATGAACCCACCAACCACCTGGACCTCCAGGCCACGGAATGGCTGGAACGATTCTTGTCCAATTACAGCGGGGCCGTGATCATGATCAGTCATGACCGGTATCTTCTGGACCGCGTGGCGAAAAAGATCATTGAGGTGGAAAATCACGGTGCCAGGGTGTGGAAGGGCAATTACACCAATTACATGGCCACCAAGGACATCGTGCGCCTGCAGCAGACACGCGAGAATGAAAAGCGCGTGGACATGGTGGAACGCACCCGAGACTTCATTGCACGCAACATCAACCAGAAGGGCATGAAAAAGACGGCCCGTGGCAGGCAGACGCGTCTGGATCGTCTGCTCAAGGAGAATCCCGACTACCTGGAGTTGGCGTCCGAACAGAAGTCGATTCATTTTTCGTTTGCCAAGTCAGAGGGTCGAAGTGACCTGGTCATGCGGTGCGAGGGTCTCAGCAAGTCATTCGGTGACATCCACCTGTTTGACGGTATTGACATGGAGATTCTCAATGGTGAACGCATTGGCATTACAGGGCCCAACGGCACGGGCAAGAGCACGTTCATCAAGCTCCTGCTGGGTCAGATCGAGCCGACTGCCGGTACCTTGCGTCTGGCAGGCACACTAAAAGCCGGGTATCTGGATCAGCACGGCGAGATCCTCGACCCGGACTGCACTGTGTTGGAAGAGGCTCAAAAGGCCTGCCCTTCCATGACGCCCGAGCAGGTGCGCTCCAAGCTGGGGGCGTTTCTCTTCTCAGGCGATGATGTGTTCAAGCTTGTCAAGGAACTCAGCGGGGGCCAGCGCAACCGCCTGATGCTCTGTCGTCTCGTCCTGGGCAGGCCCGACATTCTGGTCCTGGACGAGCCCACGAACCACCTGGATATTGCCAGTCGCGAGATGCTGGAACAGGCCCTGGACACCTTCAACGGGACATTGCTGGTGGTGAGTCATGACCGATACTTCCTGGACAAGGTGGCTGATTCGCTCATGGTGGTTGGGACCGATGAACTGGGGCAGCGATGCCTGGGCAAGACAGAGATGGTTCACGGCAAGCCCGCGTATACCCATTACACGAATCTCATCAAGACCCGTCGCGAGCAGGATCTGCAGGCCAGAGACAGGGTCAAGACCGTGAAGAAGGCAGGGGACAGGGAGTTGCCCAAGGCCAAGACGCCGGAGGAGCTTCGACGCTTCAACAAGTATTCGGTGGACCAGATCGAGGGCATGATCATGGACCTCGAAGAAGCGTTGGTGCATCTCAAAGAGCGATTCGGTGACGAAGCTGTGTATAAATCAACGGACAAACTGGCTCAATTGCAGGCAGAGTTTGACGACAAAACCAAGGAACTGGACCTGCTCTACAGGGCCTACGAGCGGCGCTCCGGATAGGCTTTTGATGGAATGGTCGTTATCTCGCAGGAATCAATATGATTAACCACAAATTAGTGCTGCCGCAGTATTTGAATCACTATGGCTTTCTGTTTGGAGGTCATCTACTCAAGTGGGTGGATGAGTACGCCTATATTGCAGCGGCCATGGAATATCCCGATTGTGATTTTGTCACGATTGGCATGGACAAGGTGGAATTCAAAAAGTCGATCAAGGGGGGGACCATACTGATGTTCGTGGTTGACAAGGTGCGTCAAGGCAGGACGTCTGTCCAGTTTTCAGTCTCTGTGTATGGCACCACGGCCAAGGCCGAAAAGGACATGGTCTTTTCCACCAAAGTGACTTGTGTACGCATCGATGAACAGGGAAGAAAAAGGCCTCTTCCAGGATAGGAAGACGCTGGCCAAGGGAAGCGCTTTGCCAGGGCGGGTCTTGGCTTCACGCTCGCATGACTATTCGACTTCGGCCCAAAGTCGAGCCTGCGGCACAGCAAAAAATAGGGGTGAAAAATATTTTTGCCTGGTTTGCAGGGCCTGTCAATATTGTGGCGTCCTGAACTTCTGTTAGATTTGATGTTCTAAAATTCTCAATAACTCCCCATGTTTAATCGGTTTGCGCACAAGTGTGATGCATAAAACAATTCTCGGTGCTCAAAAAGCGTCTCACTTCTGATGGGATCGATCCGGTCTGGATGCCCATATTTCTTATTGACAAGAGTTTACGGCCTGCTTACGATCGCCGCATAGCATTCGGGCTGGGGTGTCGCCAGGTCTGTTATTTGTGTTTTCACCCCGCTTTTATACTGCATTGGCGTGTTGGTTTGTTGTGAAAGTGGCGAAGTTATCATATGAAATAAGGTCGTCTCGTGTTGTATCTTTGAGGATTTGGTCATACGGGATAACGCCTGGGATTACTTGAAAGAGAGAAAGACACCATGGCTTCAATTACGTCTGCATACGGGGCTTTGCTCGAAAAGGCCCTGAAAGAGTATGATGAATCCGGGGCTGCCCGGAAAGTGATTATTCAGGTCGGGTCTGCGACTTGTGAAATCACGGCCGGTGCGGATCGCGTACGTGCGGAATTCGACAAGCTGATCATCGCGTCCGGTCGGGACGACATTCTCCTCAAGCAGGTCGGGTGTACCGGACGCTGTGCGCGTGAACCTGTGGTGGGCGTGTTTGTGCCTGGGCAGATCCCTGCGAAATACGAACAGGTCACCGAAGAAAAGGTGCACAGCATCTTCCAGAGTCACATCCTCAAGGGTCAGCCAGTGACCGAATTGATTCTGGATAAAAAAAGCAATCGTTTGTATGACCACCTGGTGACGATCTGTTCATCCAGCCAGTGCTGTGGCGACAAGGGCAGTGCTTTGGAAGCCAGACTTCTCAAGGCCATTGAGGCCCAGGGCGTGCCGTCCGAGTCTGTGGGCATCATGCATTCGGGCTGTATGGGTCTGTGCGACAGTGCGTCTGATCCGGACCAGCGGGTCATGATGGTGTTCCCTGAGAAAGTGATCTATCGTTTTAAGACTGATGCTGAACTGGCTGAGATTGTGACTTCTCAACTCAAGGAAAACACCATCCTGACCAAGTATGTGACGCATACCGATCGTGTGCTCGAGGAATTCTTCAAGCAATACGGGGATGTGTCCTTTTTTAACCGCCAAACCCGGTTGACACTGAGGAATAGTGGTCTGATCGATCCTGAGAGTCTGACCGACTACATGCTCAAGGACGGGTACAAGGCGCTGCCCTGGATTCTCAAGGAAAAGACCCCGGAGTGGGTGATCGAGGAGGTCACCCGATCCGGCCTGCGTGGTCGCGGCGGGGGTGGTTTTCCGACAGGCGTCAAATGGAAAAACACCACGTTAAATGACGATCCCATCCGGTATGTAGTGTGTAATGCAGACGAAGGGGACCCCGGTGCGTTTATGGACCGAAGTGCCCTGGAGGGTGACCCCTTTACCATTATTGAGGGCATGACCCTGGGTGGGTATGCGGTGGGGGCGCACAAGGGTTTCATCTATGTACGTGCCGAGTATCCGCTGGCCATTGAGCGTCTGGAGAACGCCATCGAGGTGACCCGTGAGAACCATTTGCTGGGCAAGAATATCCTGAATTCTGGTTTTGATTTTGATTTGGAAATACGCCTGGGCGCAGGTGCGTTTGTGTGCGGTGAAGAGACGGCCCTGCTCCACTCCATTGAAGGCAAACGCGGCCAGCCGCGTATACGCCCGCCGTATCCCTCACAGTCCGGTCTCTGGGGTCATCCCACCATGATCAACAATGTGGAGACCTGGGCCAACATCGCTGCGATCCTGCTGTTTGGTGCGGACTGGTATGCACGGTTCGGCACGGAACAGAGCAAGGGCACCAAGGTGTTTGCCCTGGCCGGCAAGGTGAAGAACACCGGTCTGGTGGAGGTGCCCATGGGGACCTCTTTGCGTGAGATCATCTTTGACATCGGGGGCGGTCTGGAAGAGGGACGCACGCTCAAGTCCGTACAGACCGGGGGACCGTCCGGTGGCTGTATCCCTGCATCCAAGGTGGACACGCCCGTGGATTACGAACACCTCAAGGCCCTGGGGTCGATCATGGGGTCCGGCGGCATGATCGTGCTGGACGACGAAGACTGCATGGTCGCGACCGCCAGGTTCTTTGTGGAATTTACTCAGAGCGAGTCCTGCGGCAAGTGTGTGCCGTGTCGCGAAGGCACGCTGCGCATGCTTGAGATTCTTGACAAGATCACCATGGGCCAGGCCGAACTGGCAGACCTGGATCGGCTGGAAAGACTGGCGCGTCTGGTCAAGCACACCAGCCTGTGCGGTCTGGGCCAGTCCGCCCCGAATCCCGTGCTCAGTGCCCTGGAGAACTTCCGCGAAGAATTCGAGGCCCACATCACCGAGAGAAGATGTCCTGCTCACAAGTGCCGACAACTTCTCCAGTACAGTGTTGATGCGGACAAGTGTGTGGGCTGTACCCTGTGTGCCAGACGGTGCCCGGTGTCCTGTATCAGTGGCGAACGCAGAGGCGTTCACGTGATTGATGCGGACAAGTGCATCAAGTGTGGTGAGTGCTTCAATGCCTGTAAGTTTGGCGCTGTGCTTCAGAAATAAAAGAAGATCTGATCTACATATAAGGAAGACCGCGATGAAAAGCGTGGAGCTTATAATTGACAATACGACCGTGAGCGTTCCTGAGGGAACCACCATTATGCAAGCCGCAGAGACACTGGGTGTCAAGATCCCCAGGCTGTGCTATCACCCGGACCTGTCCCTGGAAGGGGCATGCCGCGTGTGCATTGTGGAGGTGGAGGGGGTGGAGAATTTCCTGCCATCCTGTGCCACTGCGGTTCGCGACGGTATGAAGATCAAGACCAATTCCCCACAGATCCGTGAGGCACGTCGTGACCTGGTGGAGCTGATCCTGGACAACCATCCCAAGGAATGCCAGACCTGCGAGCGCGATGCCAACTGTGAATTGCAGGACCTGGCCTATGCCATGGGTGTGCGGGAACGCTTGTTTGAAGGCAAACGCAAGGATCATCCCAAGGAAAGCAGCAGCACGTCCGTGATTCGGGATGCCAACAAGTGTATTCTGTGTCGACGCTGCGTGCGAGTGTGTTCCGAAGTGCAGGGCATCCATAATCTCAGTCAGCTGCACCGCGGATTTGATACGGTGGTGGCGCCGGCCCATGAGGGGGCCATGGCCGATTCCGTGTGCATTGCGTGCGGCCAGTGTATCAACGTCTGTCCCGTGGCTGCATTCATGGAAAAGAACTCTACCGAGGATGTCTGGGCCGCCCTGGCGGATCCCAAAAAACACGTGGTGGTTCAGATTGCCCCGTCCATCCGTGCGGCCATTGGCGAAGGCTTTGGCCTGCCCGTGGGCACGCCTGCCACGGGGCAGACTGTCACGGCCCTGCGTCGTCTGGGATTTGACCAGATCTTTGATACCAACTTTGGCGCAGACCTGACCATTCTCGAGGAAGCCAATGAGTTTCTGATGCGTGTTGAAAAAGGCGAGAAGCTGCCCATGCTGACCTCGTGTTCGCCGGGCTGGATCAAGTTCATGGAGCACTTCTATCCGGAGATGATTCCCCATGCCTCATCCTGTAAGTCACCCATGAGCATGCTGTCAGCCTTGATCAAGACCTATTATGCCGAAAAACAGGCCATGGACCCGGATGACATCTATGTGGTGGCGGTTATGCCCTGCGTGGCCAAGAAGTTTGAAATACAGCGTCCCGAGCACATGATGGACAATGGCATGCCCTACACGGATGCCGTATTGACCACACGTGAACTGATCTGGATGGTCAAGGCCTATGGTATTGACTTTGCCAATCTGCCGGAAGGTGACTTTGATACGCCTCTGGGCTTTTCCTCCGGTGCGGCGGATATCTTTGGCACCACAGGCGGCGTCATGGAAGCGGCCTTGCGCACGGCAGTGGAGACCCTGACCGGGGAGACACTGGAGAAGATCGACTTTGAAGTGGTGCGCGGTGTGACAGGGATCAAGGAAGCCTCTTTGGAGGTGGATGGAAAGACCATCAACATTGCCGTGTCCAATGGCCTCAACAATGCAAAGATCCTTCTGGACAAGGTGAAAAGCGGTGAGAAGCAATACCACCTCATCGAATTGATGGCCTGTCCCGGCGGCTGCATCGGGGGGGGCGGCCAGCCTTATCCGCCGCAGGACTACCATGTCCTCGATCCTGAGGTGTTGAAGATGCGTGCCCGGGCCCTCTATGATATTGACAAGGCCAAGACTGTGCGCCGCTCACACCAGAACCCCTACATTCAGAGACTCTACAAGGAGTACCTGGGCCGGGCCGGCAGTGAAAAGGCCCATGAACTATTGCATACAACCTATGAAGCGCGCGAACCGCGAGGGATTAAGTAATATGGAAACAGTCACGACACATTCATTGCCGCCAGATATTGTTGAGTTCATTGAAGCGTGCAAGCAGCAGGAGCATTCCGACTCCTACCTGATTGCCGTGCTGCATCGTATTCAGGGTCAATTCGGCTGGCTGAGCGAGGATCACATGAATGAAGTGGCCCAAAGACTCCAGGTCCCCAGCGCCACGGTGAGTGGTGTGGCCACGTTCTATCACTTTTTCCGCCTCAAGCCCAGAGGCAAGCATGCCGTGTCTGTGTGTCTGGGCACGGCCTGTTTTGTCAAGGGCGCGGATCGGGTGTTGTCCGCGTTCGAAAGTGAGTTGGGCATCAGCCTGGGAGAGACCACGCAGGACGGTCTGTTCTCCATTGAAGTCAGTCGCTGCATTGGCGTCTGTGCCCTGGCGCCTGTGGTCACCATCAATGAAAAGACCTATTCCCGGGTCACACCCACACAGGTCCCTGAGATGATTCGTGCTGAGGCAGAGAAGGGGTAACCATTTAATTTAGCTTGACATAACGCCCCAACTCATTCATACAATACAGGCATTCTCTGCGCAGATTGCTGAGCAGAGGATTCTTTTTATTCATTTAAGGAACCATGAATGCCATTTAAAGCGATAGGTCTTTCGGACCCCCTGGTGCAGGGTATACTGGCCACAGGCTATAAAGCACCCACAGAAATACAGTCCCAGGCCATTCCTGCGGCCATTGCCGGTCAGGACGTGATTGGCTGTGCCCAGACCGGGACCGGCAAGACGGCCGCCTTTGTGCTGCCGATATTGAATCGACTGGGCCATAAAAAATTGCCGGGAAAGACATGCGTTCGTGCCCTGATCCTCACACCCACGCGTGAACTGGCCACACAGATCGAACAGTGTATTGTGGGATACGGCCGTTTTCTCAAACTGCGCAGCCTGTCCGTGTATGGCGGCGTGAATATCAATACACAGTTGGCTGCCCTGCAAAGGGGTGTGGATATTGTGGTGGCCACACCCGGCCGACTCCTGGATCATATGCAGCGCAAGTCCATCGCCCTGGACAGGGTGGAGGTGCTGGTCCTGGATGAGGCAGATCGCATGTTTGACATGGGCTTTATCAAGGATGTGCAAAAGATCATCAAGGCTGTGCCCAAGCACCGTCAGACCCTGTTGTTTTCTGCCACCATGTCACCGGAAATCAAGACCCTGGTCAAGGAGGTACAGAAGTCCCCCAAAATCATTCAAATCGGGCCTCTGCGCCACCCTATTGACACGATTACTCAGAGCCTCATCAATGTGCCCAAGCACAGTAAGGTTGAACTGCTCCTGCATCTGCTGGAGAAGAACTCCATGTACAGTGTGCTGGTCTTCTCACGCACCAAACACGGGGCCGACAAGATCTGCCGCAAGCTCTCCAAGGCCGGATTGCTGGCCGTGGCCATCCATTCCAATCGCTCACAGAATCAGAGGCAACAGGCGCTGGATGGATTCAAGGCAGGCAAGTTCCAGGTCATGGTGGCCACGGACATTGCGGCGCGCGGCATTGATGTGGAAGGCATCACGCATGTGATCAATTTTGATGTGCCCGGCTTTCCTGAAGACTACATTCACCGCATTGGACGCACGGGTCGTGCCACAGCCACGGGTGATGCCATCATGTTCGTGTCTGAAGAAGAGAGCAAGTCTTTACGCAGTATTGAGAAGTTCCTGGGCCACAAGATTCCCATCCATGAAATGGAGAGCTTCTCTACGCCCCAGGTCACTGCGCCTGAATCTTGTACGGACAGGGAAAGGCCAAGGAGGCAACCCTCCAGCAAACCCCGTTCTTCCTCCGGTCGAGGCCAGTCAGGGCCTGCCAGGTCCAAGCCCAGGTCTGCACGCCCGGTTTCCAAGCCCAAGGCGCAGGCCGCAACCACACAGGCCAAGGATAAGCCCAAACCCTCACGAAAACAGAGAAAACTGGCGAGCGCCAGAAAAGCAGGGAAGATAAAATAGTCTTTGGTGTTTGGCTGTTGGTTTTCGGTGATCAGTCGTCAGTAGGCTGGACGCGATGTACTGAAAACTGTCTACTGAACACAGAATACTGATAAAAAAAAGGCTGGTGACCCGCTGGGATCATCAGCCTTTGCTTTTTTCGTTGCCCTGTGCGTTTTATTGTTCAAACACGATGCCCACTCCGATGTTGGCATCCTGTAAAGTGGTTTCTCTGTCCACACGCACCACGCGACCGCGTTTGATGCGAGCATACTGCCCCTTTTCCTCGGCCAACTTGTTGGTGCGCGGGAAATTCAATTCCACAATGCTGCCTGGTCCCAGGGGCGTTGTCATGGCAACCTTGAGAAAGACACCTGTTTTACTGATATTTGAGCTCTCACCTGCGAAGAAGCGATTGGCATTGGGAACCCAAATACTGACTGGCCATGATAATGCGGTTCGTGTTTCGCTGCGTTGTTCGGTCATTGTGTCTAACATTTGAATTTCCTTTCACAATTTATCATTCCTTGATGCACCTGTTATCGGAAAGGGTAATGTAAATAGATAAGATAAAATGGGTAAAATGAGACAAAAAGATAAGAAAGCTTCATTGGTGTTATTTTTTGGCAAGAAGTACCGCTATTATAGGTCTTTGTTCTGAAAAATGATAATGCAGGATGCTTGGGTGTTTTGCGTAGCTGATGTTCTTTGCCAAGCCAGGTAGGTGCCAAAGAGATTTTGCAGCCTAAGGCAGACTGTTTACAGAACCAAGAGTGATTGTTTCATACGTTGCGTCGTCTTTTGAGAGCAGCCTGCCTGCTGGGCATGGGGCCATGGCTGTGCCACATCATTGACATCACGGGGCGCCGGGGCCAGTATCTAAGTCTAGGAGTGTGTCGGAGAATCCCGTCGTCGGCCCGCCTGCCCCTAGGGGGAGAGCGAGCGGTTTTTCGGCTGGCAAGGACGGCGAAGCAGGTCCCCTGGGGATCGATACAGCCGGACGCAGTCCAGTCGGAAAACAAGCCGCTCGAAGCCAGATCGGATTCTCCGACAGGCTCCTAAACTCCGTTGCCAGCCAAACAGGTGTGAAAGTGCCGTGGGTCAATATCAATGTCTTCCAGCAAAATGCTTCGAATCGCCCCACGCATTGAAGCCGACTTCGCGGCCCACGGATCTGACTCGGTTGAGCAGACAACTGCGGCATTCTCCCTTGCCTTCGTTGATGCAGGGTTTTCCATCATAGAGTTGGTAGTCCTTGCGTACTTCTGTGGGGGTGAGGTTGGGCATGGTCACATTGGCACCAAAGGTGATGCCCTGTTCACGCCCGTCCGGTTCGAGCGCCTGCAGGGCAGTGGTGGCTGCGATGTTGATGTCTCTGCACACCAGGCGCGTCACAGCAATCATCTTTAGCCCGAGTTTGAAGGCGCTGGATTTCTCGATCGATTCAGAGCCAGGCAGGGGCGTGTCCTGGCTCCTGATATAGGGGCCCATGCCGATCATGTCTATATCAAAGTCCCTGAAGAAGGTCACGTCTCTGGCCAGCATGTCCAGGGTCTGGCCGGGCAGGCCGATCATCACGCCGGTGCCCACCTGATAGCCGATGGCCTGGAGGGACCTCAGGCAGGCGAGTCGGCTGTCCAGGGTCTGGTTTTCAGGGTGAATCTCATGAAACAGGCCAGGGTCTGTGGTTTCGATGCGCAGCAGGTAACGATGCGCGCCTGCATTAAAGAAGCGTTGATAGGTCTCGGGCGTCTGCTCACCCACACACAGGGTGATGCCAAGGCCCCGGGGCAGTGCCTCGGATACAGAGTCTGCCTTGAGTGTCAAAATGATGTCTTCCACAAAGTCAATGAAGCTCGGGTCTTTGCGTTCGCCGGATTGCAGGACCACACTGCCGTAACCCTCGCTGGCACACCACAAGGCGGCCTCCACAATCTCTGCTTTGGTGAGGGTGAACCGACCGACCCTGGTGTTGCTCCGTCGGATGCCGCAGTAGTGACAGTCCAGGGCGCATCGATTGGAAAACTCCACAATGCCCCGGTAATACACAAGGTTCGAGCAGTATTGAAAGGTGACTGCTTCCGCCGCCTTGCGCAGACATTCCACATCCGTGGGCTCATCCAGGCTGAGCAGGGCGACGATATCCTGGTGTGAGAACCGGGTCTGTTTCAACAGAGAATCAAGTCGGGGACTGTCCATGGTGATGGGGCTATTGTGAATAGAGGGCCTCAGCAATGGTCTTGGCAAAGAGTACCGTACCAGTGGGGCCTACAGAGGTAATGATCAGGCGATCCCTTTCCACGGCTTTGCCCGTGTATATGGCGCCCGCGGAAATGAGGGCCTGCCGATTACCGTTAAAGCCAGTGACACTCACGCCCTTGAGCAGTCCGGCACTGGCCAGGATCATGGGGGCCATGCTGCTGGCTGCCACGATTTTGCCCTTGCGAATGGCTTCGCCTGCCACAGACGTGGCCAGGGGATTGTTCACGTACTCGAGAGCCCCTGTGCCGCCCACAAACACGATGGCATCAAATTTGTCTATGTCCAACTGCTGCAAAGGCATTTCAACCTGAACAGCTGTGCCGAGCATACCGCGAACCACACCGATCTCCGGGCCGGCGATCACAGTCAGGATGCTGGAGGCATTCAGGACCCTGACAGCGTCGATCAATTCTTCGTCACGAAAGCCCTGGGTTGGCAGGATCATGACAGCGCGCTTGGGTGTGCCCTGGCTGGGTACAAAGGGTGACGTGCTCGAGGTCGTGGTGGCAGGGGCCTGGCCCGGGGCGTAGCCCACGAACAGCATGTGATACGGCGTGACCATCTTGGGGAAAGAACAGGTGCGTCTGATGATGTTCATATCCAGATTCTGCGCAGGCACACTGACCAGATTCATGCCCGCTGCCTGAAGACGAATCGACTGGACGATCTGTCCCACCGTGAGATCAAGCATCTTTTGCTCATCCTGCCTGATTCGACCGGTTCGGTTCTGGCCTGAGCTGGCCAGAATCACGGCGCACCCGGGCGGGGTGGTGATCTGTCCCATGGCAGAGGTGCTCAGCGTCATTCGCATATCTGTCCCATTGACCTGTTCCAGGAAGTGCCCGCGCGGTTCATACCGGAAGAGGCCATTGTAGGCTGCAAAGTACACACGCAAATCAAGCAGGGGGTCGCCCACTGTCAGCCCGTCTTGAGCGGCGGCATTGGCCATATTCATGGATTGATTGTTCAGACGAACGCCCTGCGCAGCCCAGCCCAATTGCCCGATCTGTTCAGCAGACAGGGGTGTGGTCGAGGGGAATACCTGGGAGTTCAGTCTGGCCAGGAGTTGCTCAAAGCTTCCGGAACTGGAGGTCTTGGCCTGCGGCAACTGGATGATCTGAACCGGTCCTCTGCGCCGCGGTCCGCGGGTTGTTCGTTCGGGTGTGGCCTGCTGGGCCAGGCAGAACTCTGTCATCACACACAGGGTTATGACCGATAATATTTGAACCAACGACCTGTTCATTCTAATAAGTGCACAACGTTTCATAGGGCTTCCTCCTAAATCCACGGTTAAGTTTACAGTTACACTATACCATATCGGATATTTCTGACCAGAGTTTTTCCAAACGCTCCAAATTGACATAAAGAACCTCAGGTTTTCCCGGTTTTTGCAGGGTCTCGAGTTGGGCTGAAATGTGCATTTGTTTCTATTTTCATAATAAACGTGAGTAATTCCTCGAAGTTGTGCATATTATTAGTGATATCAGCATTAAAAAGGGATTGTCCGGATGATCCAGGATCCTAGTGAGAGCAGGCATGATTCACCCAGTGAGACCACCGCTCAGACCTGGTCCGCGCTGCTGTGTCGGAGCATTCCGCTGATCTACGGGATCTATGTACGCAGGGGCATTCATCCTGCCCTGGCAGAAGAACTGACGCAGAAGACGGTGTTTGATGCCGTGCGAGGGCGCACCGCTTATGATCCCCTGCGCGGTACGCTGGAGCAATGGGTGATCGGGATCGCCCACAAAAATCTGGCCATGGAGATGCGCCAGCGTGCCGGCCGGGCGAGGGCTGCTGAGAGCCTGTGTGCCTGTCTTGGCAGTCTAGAAAGGGATCTGCTGCCTGATGAGCTGTTGGAGCGAAAAGAAACCGGTCAACTGGTTCGGCAGGCCATGGCTGCGATGCCTGAAAAGGAACGACTCGCACTTGAGCTCAAGTATCTCCTGGATCTCACGGCCCGTGAGATTGCCGGCAAGATGGAGATCACAGAGAAGGCCGTGCACAGCCTGCTCTACAGGGCACGCATCCAACTGCGTGATCACTTGAACACCATGGAACCTCTTTTCAAGGAGGAACCGAAATCATGACACCACAGAATGAATTAATTGACAAAAATATCTTGCGACTCGTCAAGCTGACTCGTGAATCCCAAAGGCCCAGTGACGCCTTTACCCGGACACTGATTCATACTGCCCTAGAGGAATTGCCGGGACAGGCAGCTCAGTCGCGAAAGGAAGGAATGATTGCCATGAAAAAGACACCACTCATCATCACCGTTGCTGCTTCGTTACTCGTACTGGTTGGGATCACAGTGTACATTCAACATCGGCCGAGTCAAGTTCAACAGGTCGGCCAGGATGCCTCTGTGTCTCCGTCTGGACTCGCGCCCCTGCCCATCACATTGCCCAGGCCTCAGTTTACAGGCACGCCCACCAATCTGGATGGAGTCACGAATCTGGAGCCTCCTCTGGGCCGGGCCAGGCCCGCATTCCTCGCACCCACGGATGTGACGAATGCGGCCCTGGATAAGCCTGTGACCTCGTCCATGGATCCTCCCATTATGGGTGAACTGTCCCAGATCGTGGATGGCGATAAAGAGGCCACTGAAGACGGTCTGGTGGATCTGGGCCCCATGAAGGCGTGGGTCCAGATCGATCTGGGATCGCCTCAGGAGTTGTGGGCCATCGTGTTTTGGCACTTCCACATGCAAGAGCGTGTGTACTATGATGTGGTGGTTCAGGTGGCTGATGATTCTGACTTTGTCACCAATGTGCGCACCCTGTTCAACAATGACATTGATAATTCCTCAGGTCTGGGTGCGGGCGCCGACAAGCACTATGTTGACACGTCTGAAGGCAAGCTGGTGGATGCCAAAAAAGAAGTGGCTCAGTATGTGCGTTTGTGGAGCAATCAAAACAACCAGAATGATCGAAGTCACTACCTGGAGATCGAGGTCTACGCCAGACCGATCATCGAGCCGGCGGGGATCGAATGAGAAATCCGATCGCTGAGTGAGTAGTGATGAGTGGCTAGTGGCTAGAAACTCACGCGTGTCTGATTCGCCAAATTCCGCATCGAGACAGTCTGACTTTGCCAGAGTTTCTAACCCATCGCAATCGACCGGGGCAGCCAAATCGATGCCAAGACCATTCGAAGAAGAGCTCTGAATGGGACAATCCATTCAGGGAGGGACGACCGTGGATTGTCCCGGCTGAAAGCGGAAGGTTAGAACAGGACTTTTGCAAAAAGCCCTGTAGTATACAGTTTTCAGTGTTCAGTTTTCAGAAGAACGCGTTTTTTACACTGAAAACTGCCTACTGAAAACTGAACACTTGGACTTTGCAAAAGTCCAGTTAGAATCCTCCGCGCAGTCCCATGGCTAAGATGAAAAGGCTGAGCATTTTGGACAGGACCGCGCATACGGTTTTCAGTGTCCAGGCAGCAGAGTACTGTACACTGAAAACCGAACACCGAACACTGCTCTACACATTGAGTTCCACCTTCTGGTTGAGGGCCTTTTTGTGTCTGCGGCGGATGGGGGTGACTTCATCCCGTATGAACTCGTCGACCTGCTGTGTGCAGCGGCCTATGTAGAGCTTGGGGTCGAGTACGGCCTTGAGGTCGATCTTCGCAAAGTCAGGGTCTGCACTGAGCCGTTCGATCAGGTCATTGGATTTGCCAAGCTGCTTGACCTGCGCTGCTGCGTCATGCGAGTGCTGACGGATCTTTTCATGCAGATCCTGACGACTGCCGCCTGCCTTGACGCCTGCCATGAGGATGTTTTCAGTGGCCATAAAGGGCAGCTCCGCCTGGACGTGCGCAGCAATGACCTTGGGATACACCACCAGGCCGTCCAGGACATTGATGAGGATCTCCAGGATGCCGTCCACCGCCAGGAAGGCCTCGGGTATGACAATTCGTTTGTTGGCAGAATCGTCCAGGGTGCGTTCGAACCACTGCTCCGACGCAGTCATCAGGGGGCTGGATGCCAGGCTGATCACGAAACGGCTCAGTGCGGTTACTCGTTCGCAACGCATGGGATTTCGTTTGTAGG
>JAIPFM010000116.1 GCA_021736645.1 Phycisphaerae bacterium
GCGTCCCTGTAGACCATGGCAGCCCAGACGGGCCAATGCCAGTTCAGACTCGTACTCGCGGCTGGTCATGAGTTGACGCTGGTTCAGCGAAATATAGAAATCTCTGTCATGCTGCGACAGGGTCAGTGTATGCCCCTCAGGCGTGGTGGCCCTGGCCAATACAATCGTGGGTTTCAAATGCTTCCTTTCACGCATAAGCCTCCGAGACCTATCTCGGGACGGATCAGTGTTTGGGTCATTGATCGAGAAATTGAAATTCAGCCAGCACCGGTTTATGATCCGAGGGATAGACGCCCTCTACATTGTAATCCGACTTCTCATACTGCAGGACCTTGACCGGGCCTCTGTACAGGATCCAGTCTATGCCCTGGCCTCCAGGGAGGCTGTCTTTCAACAGGCCGGGGTCATCTGATGTGCCATCACCGACAAATGTTCTGTATACGTCACCGCCTGGTCTGGCATTGAAATCTCCTGTCAGAAAGACCGGCCGGTCCTTGGTCCATTCACCGAACCGATTGAATGCATTGATCCTGTTCAGGATCAGTTTGGCACTGTTTACCTTGGCCAGGTCAAAACCGCCTGTAAAAAAATGCGTATTGAAGATATAAAACTCCCGGGTGTTGTCCCAATGACCCCTGTAGTCCATGGGGTAGGGACTGGCTGCACCCTCGGCCGGTCTGTGGATGAGGGCCAGGCGGGCCCACGTGACAATCCTGGGATTGACCTCAGGACCGCTGCCCAGGACTTCCGGTGTTGCGGACAGTTGAAATGTGCCCATTTCCCTGAGGCGAAACCGGTCCCGCCTGAAGAAGATGGCCATGTGTTCGTCATCATCACCGCCTTTGCGTCCCTCGCCTATCACCACATAATCCGTCAATTGGTCCATCAGAAAATCAACCTGCGCCTTGAGGCCTTCCTGCGTGCCGATGATGTCCGGACGATACTTGCGAATGAGGTCCACCTGCCAATCACGCCGGACTGACCAGGCGGGTTTAAACGTGGGGCTGGCGAATTTCAGGTTATAGGTCATGACCTTGATCGTCTGTGTCCCTGATGTCTGATCCCTGTCTTCCTGTGCATTTGCCTGAATACATGCGGCCAGACAGACAATCGTCATTAGTGACATCACTTTCATTGCTTTGGCATACCTCATGGCTGAGTTCCTTTCTATAGGGTATACTGTGTGATTCAGAAAACGATCCGGCATTTGCGCCCGAATTTAATCTAATTCCCCGAGAGAAGAAACAACCGTCCTTCTCCGGAATTCAGCGACACCTGAAAGCCTTCCATGGCAGGGCTGTCGTCCACCATTGGAATCTCCCTGCCTGTGTCCTTGCAGACCTCCCGAATTTGCTCAAATGGGATATCGAACTCCAGCGTGGGCCATGCAGTGTACGCAAAGCTGTAATTGTTGAGCAGCACGGCCCTTCGGCCGTCAGTGTGTTCAAAGCATCCCACGAGATAATCGCCTTTCGTCAGTCTGGTAATGGGCGTTTCATTCAATATTTCATTCGTATCCTGGTCTGGTGTCACGCGGTAGACACCGGTGCTGGTCAACTTCATGAGAGCAGGCCCCAGGTTCTTGATATCCTGGTTGATGCGCCTGGCCTCTTCGTAATGGCGAGTCTTTCTGCCCTCAGCCGTAATGATCGCACCGCCTTTGGGGAACTCGCCTCCGCGTGGTGTCCAGTAACAGAAGTAGAGCACCCCCTTGGCCCCGTAGGCCAGTGACGTGTAGATTTGCCACCTGAGCTGAGCTTCAGTGGGATCAAAGTGCGGTCCGAACGGCATGGTATTGAAGAAGTCCCAGAAGGGAATATTGCGAAGGAGTGAATACTTGCGCATCACATCCAGGTTGCTGCAATAGCGGGTACGCGTATCGCTATCAGGCGTCATCATGGGGTAGTGGTCCATGGACAGGACGTCCACATCGACTTCTTCCACGAATCTTTTAATGTGTTCATCGTAGGTCTCTGTACCCAACTGGGCTTGGTTTGCGTAGTTGGGAAAGAGGTTGATGTAGGAAAGCCTGCCTGGTCGAGCCTGGCGTATGGCCGCCACCGTGTCCCTCAATCCGGGAAAATCCTGGGCACTCGGTTCATCACGGATCGTGTAGCCCCACACAGCAGGGCCCTGCGGAAGCTGCGCGGGCGATAGTCCAGTCCTGGACACAATGGCTTTTAGCCCATACTGTTCGCAAAGCCGGAGCTGTCTCTGCACAGTGTCTGGCGTATTCGCACCGAATCCGCCAATCACCACAGTGAAGTGAGCTGCTGCGATGTCAGTATAGTGCTGGTCCATGTGCTCATCTGCCGGGGGATCAACCCAGAAACCGATGGCGAACACGTCCTGAACAAACGTGGCCTGCTGATTTGCCGCGTTCGCCCACTGACTCCCCAGGGCGACGATTATTCCAAACGCGATAGATCTGAGGGTGTTCATTTTCATGTGTTTTCCTTGCTGGCCAAAAGTCAGTATACAGGTCGTATCATTCGACTAGTATACTGTATTTTGATCTATTGTGAAGGCCGCGGTGTTCAAGGCACTCCATTCATCGCCGTGTTTGAGGCGCGTCTGAATGCGTGTGTCCTGGTGCAGGACAATGTCGGATGACGGATCATAGATTAGCGCATTCGGATGCACTGTGCCGCCTGATTGACGGGGATCTTCGTTGTTGAGCGTATAGTAGATGATTCCCTGCGAGGCCGTCAGGGTTACGCGGAAGTCTGCAGGGACTATGCCGCCGCGCTGATTGAATGTGGGCGGGTCCGATGCAGGATACAGGTGTCGGCTGCGTAATTGCTCGATCACGACCTGACTGCGATGGGGAAAGTAGTTCAGGAGCATGTGCGCGTGCACGTCCATCCAGTGATTGTCCGGTGTAAAGAGGCTGCCGCTGGCATCGCCCCATCTCGCTGACTCTGCATACAGGGCCGGTTTGATGAGATCGGCCAGGGCCATCCAGCGTGATGCAGGGACATTGCGGTCCGGCTGACAGGGGTCCCAGTAGGGATACTCGGGGTCCACGTAATAGGCCCCGCCCGGGCCGTAATGATAGAACACGCGGTCTGCAAAACGCATGCGGTACTCGGGGTTTTCACGCAGGGCCCGATCCACATGACCCGGTGCAAAATTGAACCATCGATGGTCAATGTCGTCCGTCTTGTCAGCATGGATGTTCTCACCCGGAAAGGCCAGATCATTGTCCCAGGTCACAAACTGAAACCCGTCACTCTGCGCGCCGCGCCTGCGCACGCCATACCAGTTGCCCGGCCAGTCTCCTGAGGCGTGATACTGCCCGGCGATCATGAAGTCAATGAGATTGTCCACATCCACCAGTGTGTCATAGACCGGATCCGGCGTCCCGTCAGGCGCACGACCCTGGATCAGTTCAAGGTCGGCCGGGCCTGCCAGGCCGGCTGCTGCCAGGTCCCACAACTGGTCCCACGCGTCTGTCGTGCCGTCGACTGCATAGGTCGGGCAGCAGAACTTGACGGCATCGAATTCCGTGTCGTCCCCGTCGAGGTACGTGGCTGCAAACGCGGCATCCGGGCGTTCCGTGGGATTGTACACGCCCCAGTACAGGCCATTGAGGTAGAGGTGCACAAAGCAGCCATGCGTGGCCAGGCGTCCCATGTCCCTCTGTGCCTGTTTGGCCCACTCGTCACGAATGTACACGGCCCGGCTCGATACGGGCCAGGCGTCACGTGCATTGGCGCGCAGGGCCATGGTATTGAAATCGGCCGTGGCGGCGTTCGGGAAGAATCGCTCGCGCAGCCGACCTGCGCCGTACTCGGATTTGAAGAGCACGCGCAGGGAGTGCTTGGGTGTCATCCCGGGACTGCGTGACGTAAAACCCATGAGACGCAGACCGGCATCGATCTGAAAACCCGGACTGCCATCCGCGTTCAAATATTCCAGAGACACCGGCTGCTCCAGGCCCCGCGAAGTGGGATTGGCATAGATACCGGCATCCGCACCAAAGAGGTCGTCCACAGCCAGACACAGGGACACGGTCGGCAGTGCCAGTAAGGATTGCTTGATGATCTCGCGGGCCTGCTCTGAACTGGTTGCCGGATCACCGGCGATCTTGGCCAGATCCTTCGGGGCCTGACTCATGCCATAGTCGCTGCGCGTGCCTTTCCATTGGGCTGGAAAGCCCGGCGGATTGTCCGGTTGCTGCACGATGTCATCCGGAAAGAGATACGAATGGGTGAGTACCTTCCCAGGAAGGGTGCCCTCTTTAAAGGCCGCGGCCCGGAGAATCGTGGTATGGTCGATGTGCAGGGGGGCTGTATACGTGAATCCATTTTCCTGAGACGGCCGGGACCCGTCCAGAGTGAAGACGATCCGGGCCTCCGGGGTGTCCGTGGTGATCTTCACGTCAAAGGGGGCGTCATAGAAGCCGCGTTCTACAGACACATGGAGGTCACTGATGATGTCTGTGAAACCGGGGCTGGTGTTTTCCTGGCCCGGTGTGGGCGTGACAAAGTACAGGGTCTGGCTCGCCTGCAAAGACTCGGCCTCCAGTGTGGCCTGAATCAGGAAATTCTCATCCTGGACAGAGACATTCAGGCCGTGAAGGGCCAGCACATTGGTGCCTGTGTGCAGCAGTGCCCGCTCATAGAGGGCCAGGCTCTCCTGGCCCGTGTGCACATCCGTGGCGGGGGACCGGTACGAGAGGTCCGGCGGGGCATGGCGTCGGGCCACCTCCACGCCATTGAGGTAGGCCACCACCCCGTCGTTGTAGGTCAGGTGCAGGCGCAGGTTATGATAGTCATTCACGACTGTATCCGGGACCTGAAAACCGATGCGCACATACACCCCTGCATTGACATTGAACATGGCATCCTGGATCAGGGTGTTGATGGGAAAGGCCTCGCGGCTGGGGGCCTCATAAAGAAAGGTCCCGGCAGCGTACCGGTTGGCAGGCCCGGTATCCACGGTGCCGGGAAATCCGCTGCTGCCCTGCGCGCCGTAGCGTGCGCCGCCCACAAAACTGATCGCCGCGTCACTGTCACTGACCTCCCATTGCGGCGCACTGGCGCCGGAATTGCCGTTTCGTTCCTGACTGTTGTAGCCGTGCGCAGCAATCGTATAGGCCCCAGGTGACAGGACCACGGGCACGGACAGTGCCTTGAAGCGGCTGCCCAGCTCCAGGATCCCTGGCGACAGGCTGGTAAAAACCTCTGATGCCAATACGAAGACGCCCCGGTCATCCTGGGGAGAGAAGGGCGTGCGCTGATCGTCACGCACCCACAACTGGACCGTCAAGGTGGCGGCCAGGCCGTCGGATCGGTCGTCAAACACGCCCAGGGCCGTGACAGTGGTGGGGCGCGTGACCACAAAGTCCATGCCCAGGGGACCGCCATAATCCTGATTGCCGGTTGTCCCTTGCGGTACGATATAGGCGGTTGCATTGACATGGGTGCGCACGTCACCGTACCCCAATCCCAGGCTGCCTGCCTGCCAGGCTGCATCGGAAAAGTGGGTGTCGCCTCCGGTCCAGTCTTCCGGGATCTCCGTTTGCGGCACCCAAAATGTCGCCTCAGCCCGGTCTTCAATCAGGGGCGTGGAGGACTTGATCAGGCCAATGCCGTAGGATATGCCGGACTGTTGAGGAGGGTAGGCCTGAGCAAATGCCTGAACCACACGGCCGTCCGGCCGGATCAAGGCCAGATACTCCCCGTCACCATCCAGTCGGAAGTTCGTGTGCAGGGGCCCATCGGTCTGGGTGCGATCCTTGCCGGAGGCAAACACGATCAGATATTCGCCCGGCGCCAGCACCACATTCGGAGGGAATGACCACTGGGTCGGAGACTCTCTATCGTCCGTGAGACACCAGGCACCGAGGTCGATCGCATCCTCCGAGGGATTATGCAGTTCTATCCAATCCGAGGCATCCCCGTCTTCATCCAGTAATTCACCCGGCCCCAGGGGGACACGGCTATTGTTGCGGGCCAAGAACTCACTGATCATGGGGCTGGCAGAGGGAATGGCTGCTTGGGCACTGACCCGAGTCGTCAGCATGCTCATGCCCAGCATGACACACGTAAATAGCATTGACTTGTCCAAGAATGACCTCATCATCAGTGTTTATCATCAATTAGCAGTCACATCAACTGAATACACTATCGGTTTGAAGTAACCGACAATGAACACCATAATACAAGATAGGGTCATGCTTTTCACTGGCTAACATGGAAATTGGGTGACAGTTTGACCATCTGTGGCAGAAGTGTCGTTCAGGGTTTAGGGGTCAGGGTTCAGGGGCTAGGGGTCAGGGTCTAGGGTTTAGGGTTCACGGTTTACTTAAGCCGCTGCCATTCTTTGATGACTGTAAACTGCAACGCGTCTTTAACCCCTAACCCCTAGCCCCCTGCCCCCTGAACAATGGTGATGCTGTTTTTTTTATGGGGCGTGGGATGGAAGGTTGGCTGAGCCAGGGCTTTCTGCCAAGGATCTTGACAGATTGGGTTATTATTTGACGTTGTTGAGAGGGGTTTTTAATTAAGCGCCGGTTGAGGGGAACCGATAACGATCCATAACTGATGGGCTTGTTTTGAGTGAGTCAGTGTTTTTTTGAAACTGGATGTCCTTGACTGTAAGGAGATTGGATATGACAGCTAGGTTTCGGTCAATCGTTGTTCTGATGGGCTGCTTGGCCATTTTGTGTGTGTCTGGGTGTACTGCCAAGTTTTGGGATCCGCCCCAGTTGGGACGTTTTCGTCCGACACCTGCGGTGAATATGATTCTGGATTCCCTGGGTGTGGCTGAAGAGCCGCCCATGGCGTGGGAAGGCGGCGAAGCGCCCCGCATGGAAGACGCGATTCCTCAGGACTCGGATTATACACTGGGTGTGGGGGATGTGGTGACCATCTCGATCTTTGAGCTCCTGGCCGAGGGTCAGGCCATGGTAAATCTGTATGAGATCAAGGGGACCGGGCAGATTTCCGTGCCTGTGGTGGGTGACATCATGGCGTCCGGCCTGACTGAGACGCAACTGGAAAACAAGATCAAGGATATTCTCTCTCCGGATGTGATTGCCGAACCCATCGTGACAGTGGCCCTGCAGAATTCGCAGAGACGCACCTGTTCTGTGATTGGTGAAGGTGTGGCATTGCCTGGTCCGCAGTTGATCACGCGTAATGACTATCGTCTGGCCGATGCGCTGGCTATGGCCAAGGGACCGTATCAGGTCAATGTGAGTTACGTGTATGTGGCACGTCGTGAAAACGGCAATGATCAGGGGAACAGTCCTCAGATCCCCAATGCTCGGCAGGCCCTGCCGTTGAATGAGTTGAGTGTGCTGGGGCCGGAGCCTCAGGCACGTCAGTATACGCCTCCTTCAGGGTCGCGCATGCCCATGCCTGCACAGCCGGTGATGTCTCAGCCTGTGACCAGTATGTCTGTGTATGATCAACAGCCCTATGTGCAGCCGTTTAATCAGGAGCGCCAGATGCTGGGCATGGCCACACCGTCCATGCAGCGCTTGTGGCAGGAGAGCGAACGTGTCATGGGTTCTTCTTTCAGACCCTATAGCAGTATGACAGGCCAGGTCATGTCTGCAGCGGAGTTCAATCAGGCTGGAACCGCTCAGGACCCGGCATTTAATTTCAGCAATGACCCGGCCGTGAATACCCAATCCAATCAGGCCGGAGCCATAGACTGGGAATTCCGGAATGGCAAGTGGGTACCTGTACCGCGTCAAGGGACCCAGCCGGTGATGCCGGCTCAACCCCAGATGCAGACCAACGTGCCGGGCACGGCAACTCAGCCCGGGATGCAGCAGCCTCAAACGGCTGTCCCGCAGACGAACGGCGATGTGCCTGTGGATTGGGTGTTTCAAAATGGTAAGTGGATTGCCGTGCCCATGGGAGGCCAGCAACAACCTGTCATACCGGATCAACGTTTTGGACAGAATCAAAATGTGATTCCCCTGGATGCACCCATACAATCAGCACAACCCCAGTGGACCGGGGGTCCAAGAACACGTTTGATCAAGATTCCGGCTGACAGGGTGGTGGCAGGGGATCGGCAGTACAATATTGTGATTCGACCGGGTGACACGATCTATGTGCCGGTGGATGTGGCGGGTGTCTTCTATATCACAGGTCAGGTCAATGGCACAGGACCTGTGCGTCTGGCCGGGCCGACCACCTTGAAGCAGGCCATTACCATGGCGGGCGGACTGGGCGCTCTGGCCTATCCGCAGAAATGTGAAGTGGTACGCCGCATCGGTGAGAACCGTGAAGAGGTCGTGATGGTCGATCTGGAAAAGATCGGCAAGGGTGAACAACCGGATTTCTTTGTAAAGCCCCAGGACCTGATCAATGTGGGGACACATTTTACCTCTCGCTGGCGTGCTGTCATGCGTAATGCATTCAGAGCGGCCTACGGGTTCGGCTTTGTGTATGATCGCAATTTTGGTGATTCCGCGTATGGTCGAGGGTTCAGGCTGTAAGTTTTCGGTTTTCCGTTTTAAGTGTTAAGTTGACGGCTAGGAGCTTTTCTTTAGAAGCTGAGAGCTGAGGGCTGACGGCTTTTTGGATTGTTGTGAGTGATCATGGATGTGTATGAATCGAGACCGCAGAGTCAGGGTGTATTGAACCGGTCGCATGGACTGGACGGGGCAGGTCTGCATCGATGGATTCGAAGGGTTCTGTTGGGCGTGCTTTTCTGGATGGTGTTTCATGCTGAGATCCTTCGTGTTGTGCGCGTCTGGATGCATGATGCCAGTTGGTCCCATGGATTTCTTATTCCCATCTTCAGCCTGTACCTCGTGCATCAACGCAAGCAGGCGTTGCTCAGCCTGGATACCATTCGGCCGTGTTATGCAGGCCTGGTCCTGTTGATCGCAGCGATTGCGTTTTATATGTTCAATGTGGTGAGTCCTTCCGGATACGCCTATTTTCGCTCTGTGGCCGTGGTGGGGGCGTTCGGGGCCATTGTCCTGCTGCTGGGCGGCTGGTCCGTGATGCGATTGACCTGGCTGCCAGTGGCGTATCTGATGTTCGCTGTGCCCCTGCCGCAGCGGTTTTACGTGAGCCTGACCATGCCGATGCGTCAGATGGCAGCCACCGTGGCTGCTGCACTGTTGAATCTGTGCGCGTCCGTGCAGACAAGTGTCAATGGGGTGGTGATTGATGTGATCTACCAGGGGCATCCCGTGGAGCCGTCCCTGAATGTGGCTGAGGCGTGCAGCGGCATGCGCCTGCTCATGGCCTTTGTGGCCCTGGGCGTGGCCATGGCCTACATCCACGCGCGGCCGATCTGGCAGAGATTGGTGCTGGTGGTCATGACCGTTCCTATTGCGCTGCTGTGCAATATTGTGCGCGTGACTGTCACGGGTTTTTTGTACGTGTTTGTAAATCCGAAATATACCCACGGCATTTACCACGATGCCCTTGGCATGGCCATGCTGCTCCTGGCCCTGGGCCTCTACAGTGGTGTGGCGTGGTTTATGAGCAGTCTGTTTGTGGACGATAACAACCACGAGGACGTGGTTGTGAGGGGTCAGGGGTCAGGGGCTAGGGTTTAGCACTGGAAGACTGACTGCTGACTACTGAAAACCAAAAACTGAAAACTAGAGACATGAACAAGAATCTCAAAGAATATGGCCAGCCGGCATTTGTGTTGTGTGTGCTGGTGTTGGCTGTGAGTGGTTTGGGGATGTCTGCGGTAAAGGACTCCCTGGGCGGTTATCTCACCAAGACACCGTGGCTGCTGAAGCGGTCTCTGGATGAGATGGATGCCAATGCGCTGGCGCCGTTTGATGTGATTGCCAGGCAGAAGATTCAGGACAAGGAAACCGTGGCATCTCTTGGGACTGAGGAGTATATCCAGTGGGTCCTGGAAGATGCTCACGATGCACTGGGCACGGGACGTGTCATGGTGTTTGTCACGTACTACCGGTTGCCGGATCGCGTGCCGCATGTGCCTGAAGAATGCTACATGGGTGGCGGTTTTCAGCGACTGGCCACAGAGGCCCTGATCCTGGACCTGGGCGACACCAGACTGGAGACCAGGTATCTGGTGTTCGGCGGGGCACAGGGACCTGTGGGGCAGGGCGATGCCAAGGTGCCCGTGGTGTATTTTTTTTCAGTGAACGGACGGTTCGCTGCGGACCGGGATGAGGCCCGCATGCTCTTGAACAAGAATCTGTTTGGTCGGTCGTCCTATTTTTCCAAGGTTGAACTGGTCTTTAACCAGCAGGCTGCGCCTGTGACACGGGATCAGGTCATCCATACGAGCCAGCGCGTACTCCAGCGATTGCTGCCCGTGCTGGAGCAGGACCATTGGCCGGCTGTGGCGTCTGAGGAAGCTGAAGGTAAGAAGATCGGAAGGTAAGAAGGTAAGACAGTAAGAAGGTTGGACGATGAACTGACCGCTGAAAGCTGTCTGAAAAAACTCCTTGCCACCAACTAACAACTAACAACCAAATACCGACTTTCCGAAAGGCAGTTTATTATATGGCTAGAAGACGTAGAAAAGCTAAGAAGCTCAATACCAGGGTGGCGTTGATCGGGGCTGGGGCCCTGTTTCTACTGGCTGCGGTGGTGGTGGTGGCCTTGATTCAATTCCGGGGAGACCCCCTGGCTGCGATTGCCGAGGCTGACGCTGCTGTGGCATCCGGCAACTACGAGTTGGCCCAGCGACAGTATCGCAGGGGCCTGCGCGTGAAGGACAGGGCCGTTCAAATTGATGTGCTGTTCAGGCTGGCTGACGTGTACGCACATATGGATCTCTGGCCTCAGGTCAGGGGCAGTTGGGAGGCGGTGCTATTGCGTGATCCTGAGAATATGAAGGCGGCCCTGACTCTGATACAATCATTTTATGTGCGCGCCAATACGCAGACGCGTGTGGGCTGGCAGGTCAGTGACGTGTGGCGTGAGATCGAGTCACGCAGCGGCAAGCTCATGGATGTGGCCGAGCGTTTGCAGGTGGCCGATCAGGACAAGGCTCCTTGGGAGATCGAGGCCTATGCAGATCCGGTGACGCGCACGCTCAAGGGCTATCTGTATTTTGTGCGGGGCCGCAGTGCGTATGAACAGGCCCGAATCGGCGCTGTGCCCGCGCCGGAACAGTCGTTGACCCAGGCGCTGGACGATCTCAAGGTGGTGGTGCAGGCGGCCCCAGCCGATGTCGAAGCCACCTGGTACCTGTCGCAGACCCTGCTGGAACAGGCCCGTCTGAAGGCCGAGAAGGGCGATCACCCGGGCAGAGATGACCTGATGGCCCAGGCCAAAGCATGGCTTGACCAGGCCGTAACGCAGGCTGACAACAATGAATTGTCCCATCTAAACCGGTTGAGGTTCACGCTGGAATCCTATCAGCGGGCCAATGAAGAGCCGTCTCCTGCAGAGCTCAAAGAAATTGAATCCCAGTATCAGGCATTGGCCGCTCGGTTCAGTTCGAGTGGAGAGGTCTTTTCCTCGATGTCCAGGTTCTACTGGATGTGCTGCTTTTATCTGGGGCCGGACCATAGTGATGATAATCTGCACAAGGCGATTGAGGCGGCAGAAAAGTCGGTGGCTCTGGCTGAGAACCATGTGGAGTATGCCGTGACATTGGCTCAGTTGTACTATCGCGCAGTGCATATGTTCGGCATGACCGGGTCCGTGGATAAGTCGGTGGCCATGGCTGAAAAGGCCCTGACCTTTCCGGATGCGCAGGCGTCATCGGGTCCCAGGTCCTGGGCGGGTAAGGCCAACCGTTTGAATATCTACACGTTCCTGGCCACGGTGAGCACGGATCAGCTGCTTGAGGGCCGCGATGTCCTGACCGACGCCGAGGCGGGCCAATGGCTGGTCAAGGCTGAAAACGCGGTGCGGGAAATCGGTCAGGTCGTGGGCGCAGGCGATGATCCGGATGTGGTGAAGTGGCAGGCGATTCTGGATGTGGTCAAGGGTCACAAGGCCAGGGGGGCTCGGATTCTGTACGGTCTCAATGAGAAGGCCAAGGGCAGCCGCAAGCGCTCGCAGCGGGATCCCCATCTGGCGTATGTGCTGTCTCAGCTGTACAGGGGAACGCCTGAAGTGGGCTTGAGATTGTCCCTGATCTCCACAACCCTGGAGGCCGGTTACGGCTTTACCAAGCCGCAGGTCATCCTGGATTATCTGGACCTCTTGGGTGAAATGGATATGTGGCCCCATGTGATTTCAGCGGTGAATCCTTTTGGTGTGGATGCGTATGAGAAACGGTTCGGCAGGAATGACCGGACGCGCATGTTGCGCGTCAAGGCCCTGATTCGTACGAACCAGTTGACAGAGGCTCAAAACCAGATCATGCAACTCTCCGCAGACAGCGAAACCGCGCTGGTATTGAAGCAGGATCTGTTCAAAGCAGAAGTCAAGCGTCTTAGAAGTTCCTTGAATCAACAGCGTGCGATCAACGAGTCTGCCTTGAAGCTGGACGGCCACACATCTGAGGCGTCACAGACCTCGGCATCGATGATGCAGCAGGATCTGGAGGACGCTTTCCATCAGTTGCTGACCGTGGCACAGCAGGCAGCCGCCACGCATCCGGAGGCCCTGGATGAAGAGGTCGTGACCCTGTTGACGGAACAACTGATCGAGACCGGTCGTGCTGACCAGGCACGTCCCCTGGTGGATCAGTATCTCAAGGGCCGGCCCAATAGCGGACTCGTGCTGTTCTATCGTCAGTGGCTCACACAGGCTGATCCCAAGGCCATGACCGAAGACCTGCGAGCGCAGATGGCTGAGCAGGCCTTGTTGAACATTTCGGATCCCCTGCAGCGATCTCTGGAAACCGGTCTGCTGTTGATGCGTCAGGACAGGGAAGAACAGGCCATTGAGGCCTTTAACACAGTGCTGAAAGAAGCCAAACGCCTGAAGGTGACACCGGTCTGGGGGGCTGACATGTATGAGAACCCTGTGGTGACGGCCACAGGCATGGCCTTGGATCTGCTGAAGAACAAGGCGGACTGGGTCCAGGCCCGGAAGGTCGTGGACCTGGCCAGAACGTTGAATGTCGACCTGTGCGGGGGGGCGCTGTATGAAGCACAACTGGCCTTTGCTCAGAACCAGTTGAATGAGGCCATGGCGAAAATTGAGGCGTGTCTTGAAATACGTCCCGCCTTGTCACGTGCGATCATGCTCCGCAGCTTGATCCTGTCACAGCGGGGTAAGATCCAAGAAGCCATTGAAGAGATTGCCAGGGCCACCAGTGTCAATCCACAGGACGCGCTGATTGCCAAGGTGCATGCCCAGCTGCTGACACGTCGAAATGCCGATATGGGCATGTCCGTCACGCCCGTTCAAAAAGGTGAGGCAGAGCGTGCTCTGGAACGTGCTGTGCGTTTGAATCCCATGGATTCTGCGGTCTTGATGTTGTATGCAGATCAGATCAGCGACGATGAGCCCCTCAAAGCTGTGGCCATTTATCAGAGTATGCAGAAGTCCATGCCGTCTCTGACCAATACTGTGGCGCTGGGCAACCGTGCCACGTCTCTGGCCAGGCAGCAGACGGATTCTATCAGACGTCAGACACTGTTTGATATTGCGCGCACGGCATTTGAACTGGCCTTTTCCATGGCGCCGACAGATCGGTCCATGCTGTACGGCTTTGCCCAATACTACCGGGCTGTGGGCCAGGAAGACAAAGCCGAATCCCTGCTGACCCAGGCCCAGGATGACACCCTCTTGTGGCGTCACTTTGTGGCTCAGGGACGCATGGCCGAGGCGCGTCGCGTGCTGACCTCCTTGTATGAGCAGTCGCCCAAAGACAAGGATGTGCTCAAGGGGTTGCTGCTCGTGGCGGAGATTGCCAACGATCGGGACGCTCTGGCTCGCTACTTCAGGGAACTGGTGGCAGTGGATGGATCTCTTGAAAATCGCTTCGATCAAGTGGCTGTGTGTCTCAAGACCGGGATGATCTCTGAAGCCCAGGCAGGTCTGGTCGAACTCAAGAAACTGGCGTCCGGCCAACCCAGGGTGTCTCTGCTCGAAGGGTGGCTGGCCTTGAGTCAGGGTCAACTCCAGGAGGCCCAGACCAAGATCAACGCGGCCCTGGATCAGGACAATCAGGACGCCCTGTCCTGGTATCTCAAGGGACGTATTCATACGGCCAGAGGGGAATACCAGGACGCCGTGATGGCGTTTCGGCGGAGTGTGTCGATCAAGCCGGATCTGGCCACTCAACTGGCTTTGGCTCAGGCCTATACCCAGGCAGGCCGGTCCAGTGATGCCATCCGTGAATTGGAGACCATTGTGGCACGACCTAATGCGCCCATGGCTGCCATGACTCTGCTGGAACAGACCTATCGTGTGGCAGGAAGTACCCGTCAGTTGGGCAGGTTCTACAAGACCATGATCGAGTCGTCCCCCAATCCAGTGATCTGGTGTATTCGGGCCGGCGACTTTGAACTGACCCAGGCCCACTACGACTTGGCCGTACAATGGCTGGGCCAGGGCCTTGAACTGAAACGCAAACAGTATGCAGGTCGGATCCCTGACCGCGGCACTCAGGATCAGCAGTACCTGGAGGTACTGGATCGCTATCTGGATGCGCTGGTGCAGGCCGGTCAGTCTCAACGTACCCGACTCAATGAAGTGCTGCAGCAGGGACTGCTGTATACGGACAGTGCTTTTGCGCCGCAGGCGTGGTCGCGAATCGCCCAGGCCCGTCTGGGATTGGGTGACCGTGCCAGGGCTGTAGAGGCCAGCCGAGAGTCCATAGAAAGATCCGGTACGAACACGGATTTGGTGGTTGAGATGTTTGATCGCATGAGAACCCTGCTTGGCGATCAGTCCGTGACAGACCTGGCACAAACCTTCATTCAGCAGGGTCAAAGGGTGTTGGCCGGATACCTGGGCAAGTATGTGGTGACGCAGGCATCACAGCGGTTTGATGAGGCATTTGATGCCATCAATTATGCCCTGGCCCTGGCCAGTCAGTTGGCGTCCGAACAGGTCACGCTGACGGCCCGAAGGGCACGTCTGTACACCGCTGCGTATGAGGCCACAACACGAAAAACCTACCTGGAAAAGGCCATTTCCGATTACCAAAGTCTGCTCGATAAAATGCCGAATAACATCGGTATACTGAATAATCTGGCGTATTTGATGGCCGTCAATGATTTGGCACTACCAGAGGCCCTGACCTTTGCCAAGAGGGCCGTGGCGCTGAGTCCTGACAGTCCCATGCTCATGGACACGTATGCATTTGTGTTGCACAAAAACCGCGAAAACGAGCGTGCCCTGGAGTTATTATCGGCAGCCACACAACAGTTTCAATACAGTGGTCTGGCCATGCCGTTTGAAGTGTATGAGCATATGGGTATGGTGCATGAGGCCCTGGGCCAGAAAGACAAGGCTTTAGGGGCCTATGAACAGGCCCTTCAGATGGGTGACCAGACGTTGCCCGAGGCCGCAGAAAAGAGAATTAACTCAGCTATCGGACGTTTGTCTGATTGAGCTCGGCCATAAAAGACGTATGCAGGCAGCTTCTTGATTCATGTCTGTATCGGATTGGAGACACACATGGTAGAAGGAAGACCAGTTTCAGGTGCCAGGCGTTTGCAGCGCGGTGATCAATGCCGCCCGGTGGACAGTGACACCGGTTTGACACCCAAAGAGGTGATGGGGATTTTACGCAGGCATGTCCTGCTCATTATCTTTGTGACTTTGCTTGGATTCTGCCTGGGCGGTGCCACGTGGTATGGACTGAGGCGGTTTGTGCCCAGTTACAGTGCTGAAGCCCTGATTGAAGTGCTGCCACCCATTGAAGATGACCCCACGCATATCAGCCAGACCCAGACCAACAAGGACAATCTTTACAACCATCGTGTGACCATGGCCAATCTGATCAAACAGCAGAAGGCTTATCAGGATCTGCTCCAGCTCGACACCATTCGCAAGACGGCCTGGTTTCAGCAATTTGACAACGAGCCGGATGCGATCAAGTATCTCATGAAATATCTGACTGCGTATCCGCATCGAGATGCGGATTTTGTGAGCGTGTCCATGAACTGCGGCAATGCCAAGGAAGCTGCGGACATTGCCAACACCATGTCAGAGCTGTTTGTCAGCTCGCAGCGCAACCAGAAACAGGGCGAGATTGACGACAAGCTTTCAGAGTACGCCCGTCAAAAAGAAATGATCCAGATCGAGATCGATGGCTACAACAAGGCCATCCAGGACGTACGCGATCGTTGGGGGGTGACCTTCATCATGGGCGAAGGGTCTCAGATCATCAATGATCCGACCCTGGTCAAGCTCAATGGCATTCAGCAGGACGAGAGCAAGTTGATCATGTCGATCAGCCAGTTGACCGCCACGATCCAGAACCTGGAGCGTCTGGCCTTGGTACAGATCAATGACGCACAGATTCAAAATGCTATTCAGGCCCATCCCATGATCCAGCGTCTCGAAGAACAGATCTCCATGCAGAAAGCCACACTGGAAGGGAAGTCTCAGCGGTTTGGCCCGAATCACCGTGTGATTCGTCAGGCGCAAACCCTGCTTGAGGACCTCGAATCTCAATTGATCGAACAGAAGCAAAAGGTCGCTGAGCAGACTCGTCAGGCCAATTTGAAAAATGCACGGGATACCCTGGTCACGTTCCAGGCCAATCTGGAAACCCTGCAACAGCAGCGCGAAGAAGCTGAAAAGAGTAAGGAAGACGCAGATCGGGCCAGAGTGGAATTCGAACGCCTGGATGTCAAGCTGAAGGAACGTCAGGTCGCGCTGGCTGCGATTAATTCGCAGATCGACACCTGGCGCATCAAGCGAAATACACCGGACTCAGCCAAGGTCTTGTTAAAAGCAGCAGCCTTGCCTCCGTTGAAAATGACAGCCACCAGGCATCCTTTACTGTGGTTCCCGTTGGGCCTGGTGTTGGGTCTGGTGTGCAGTGTGGCCCTGGCCTTCCTGATCGAATTGATGAACGACCTGGTGCGCACGGCTCGTGATGTGTCACGTTACCTGCATGTGCCTCTGCTGGGGATCATTCCGGACGACCATGAGGATGACGACCTGTCCAATGACACAGACCTGTTTCAGGTGGTGCGCCAGATGCCGTACTGTCAATTGGCTGAGTCGTACAGGAGATTCCGCACGAATCTTGAACTGTCTAAAGCCAAGACCATTCTTTTGGCCAGTGGTGAACCTGAAGACGGCAAGACCACGAGCGCTGTGAACCTGGCCTTGAGCCTGGTGGCCAAGGGCAAGAAGGTGGTCCTGATAGACGGCAATTTCAGACAGCCCATGCTCCTGAAGGTATTCCCCAGGCTGGCCACAGACATCAAGGGAGGTCAATATGGCCTGAGCAACCTGCTCATGGGCCAGTGCACCATCCGTCAGGGGCTCAGACCCACAGGTGTGGAAGGCCTGGATTTGATTGACACAGGGCTGTTGCCCCCCAATCCCATGGAACTGCTGTCCAGCCCTCGCATGGATACGCTGATCCAGGAACTGAGAAAGGTGTACGATCATATTATTTTGGACAGCGCCCCGGTCCTGCTGGTCAGTGATGCCAAGGTCCTGGCCAGACTGGCCGACGCCACGGTCGTGGTGGTCAATGCAGATGCCACACGGCGCGGTGCTGCGTTACGCGTGCTTCATGAAATGCGAAGTGTCAATGCCCAGGTGTTCGGTGTCCTGCTGTTTGGTGCCAGATCCCTGAGCGGCGGTTACTTCAGGGAGCAGCAGCGATCCTATCAGGAATACATGCAGCCGGCTTAGGCAGGAGTTTTCAGTTTTCAGTTTTCAGTTTTATGTTTTCAGTTGGCGGCAAGGAGTTTTCTAAACTTGCTTTCAGCCTTCAGCGATCAGCTGTCAGCTATTTTGAACCCTGCCAGGGCAGGCCGGTTTTTATTGCTTTTGGTTTTAAAACAAGATGGAGTCCTTTTAGCTGAAAGCTGAGTGCTGACGGCTGAAAGCTCTTTGGTTTATACAACTATAGAGGAAAGTGCTGAGCGGTGAGAGGTCAGCGGTAGGGATACGGGGAAAGCAACAAGCGGTGAGAGGTGCGAGCGGAGAGGAACTGATCCTTGCGGGTAGACATCGTGAGGATTCGAAATCAGGGGTTTTCTTTGTAGGGATTTGGCCTTACAGAGGAAGCCCCTTTTTTATGGTTCACGGATCACAGATCACAGTTGAAAATCCTTGGGTCGTGAGATCTTTTTTCACGGGGCAACAACTGGAAACAACTTTCACGAATCAATCGAATGGTTCTCGCTGCGCTCGAATGAGGGTTATCTCACACGCCTGCCCCTAGGGGGGATTGCGCGGATTACACGGATTTAAAGCAATCAGGACTTCTCTTTGAGGAGGACTGTTCGATGATATTTTGCCGCAGATAAAGGAAGAATGAACGCAGATAAAGATATGCGGAAAACTG
>JAIPFM010000117.1 GCA_021736645.1 Phycisphaerae bacterium
GGTTGAGATCATGATTGCCTCTGAAAAGAGCAGCCGAATGTCTCAAGAAAAAGCGGCACGTGAGCGAGACGTGGAGAACGCCGCGAGAGAAAGGCGGGAAGCAGAGCAGAGGAAGCAATTCGCAGAAAAAAACGCGGCACTGACTGACCTGCAGTCCGCAGCATTGGACTTCCTCGGGAAGCCTGCAGGGGCTGAGGAGGACTCGATCTCAGGGCAGACGCTTGGACAATTCCACATGCCGCTGCCTCCGTCTTTTCCCATGAGTACCTCCCCGACGCTGGACCGAGACGCATCACCCCTGATAGAATTACCGCCCCTGGTATACCAGGTCATAGGACTGGCAGGGCAAAACATCAAGGAGGCCCCGCTGAAACTGGGTGAAGCGGTCATCACGGCCCTTGGCTATGGTTCGCAACTGAGCGTGATAAAGATCACAAAAGGGCTCAGCGACGAAGCAGGACGTTCCATGCAAAACGCCGTGGATCTGATCGGTCGAGGATACCCGGAAGCCGAGACAGTCAACCAGATCAAGGGCTCGGAATTCCGAGCCATGAAGATCTATGTAGACAGTTTTTCCAGTCTACCGACACCCCTTTCCGAGGAAGAACAGCAGGCACTGGAAATCAACGGCCGTAGATGGTTCAACTGGTTGACTCAACAGCAGGAAGGAGGTGACAAGTGATGCGGCGTTTTCTGAGTATGGCAGCATGGATTCTCTCCCTGGCATGGCCCGGGATGGCCGAGGAATCGACCATCCGATTTACCGTGGTTCTGACGCCGGAGCGTGTCAAGGCGTTGAAGCTGGAAACCCTCGCGCCTGTGATCACTGTAAGTCACCGCGGCGCCGTGGTCGTGGCCGGACGTGACAACCTGGTGATGCTCAACACCAGGCAATTACTTCTCCGTACACAAACCCCTGTCAGCGATTGTGCCTTTACGCCGGATGGGGCCCTGCTCATGATCAGCGGTCGACGCCTTGGGTATATTTCGGACGGGCAATTTCATTCCCGGATGGCACTCCCGGAAAACGCCATGCGCCTCGCGATCGGTCAAAAGCAGATTTATGTGTTTGGCGGAGACAATGACAAGGCCACCTCGATTTATGTGGTGGAACCGGAACGAGGCCATGCCAGACTCTGTGTGATGCCATTTCCCATAGGTGCCGCCTCCGTTGCCCGCACGACCCTCTATTTTTCCGCAGGCAACGATATTTACAGACTGGTGCCCGGTGGCGAGATCAACCTTGTCTGCCACCTGCCAGGCCCTCCCGTCACTTCCATGGCAGCGTGCGATGACGAAACCCTCTACTTCATCGCCGGCCGGACCCTGTACCTGCGCCAAGCCGCCAGGGTGGGCATCCTCTGTTCAGACATCGGAGACATGGCATGCTGGCAAAACGGGATACTCTACATTCTCAACACAGAGAAACAATCCCTGATAAAGCTGGAGAATCTCGCAGGCCTTGAAGACGTGGCCCTGGAGACACCCTAAACGCCTTGGCCCATCGGCCCGTCGCAGTTTTGGAAGACGCATCAAACATCTCTAATCCACTGGGAGATGTGTACCAAAGCATAGATATGACCGTTCTCTTGATCCGTTTTGCTCTGCAGAGTATAATCGGATCCGTTGCTGATACCCCAAATGGCCAATCAGTCAACAGGAACCTGATACTGAGTTCATGGAGAAACCTGATGATGAAGCACCTGTATGGAATTGGATTGAGTCTGTCATGTCTCATGCTTTTGGTTTGTGTTCCCGGAAAAAACACGGCACAGGCCGCCCAGGACAGTTGGATTGGACCGGCCCCCACTGGCGCGGCCTATCCGGCAGGCGAAGAAACCCGCAGGTTTAATTCGATTTCCCGAGACATCAAACAGCGTGCTGAGATCCAGGGCCGTGCATCGCAGATCTTCCGGAAAGACGCCATGATCCTGGACACAGACCGTGATCCCCTGGATGTAGTGCTCCGCCGAACCAGGGCGCTGCTCAACGATATTGCCCGTACTCCAAATGCCCGGGACATGACGGGCATGGCCCGGGAACTGACAAGCCTCGAGATCCAGGCCGACACGGTAGACGTCCAAGAGACCCAGACACGTCGAGCGATCTTTGACAAAGTATGTCACCTGCGGCGCAGGATCGCTTTTTCAAATCCACTGCTGGATTTCGACGAGATCCTCGTGCTCAAGCGACAACTGCCGGCCTACAACCACATGTGTGATCAGTACTACGGTCTCGCGCAGTCGCCTGGCGGGGGCCTGTATGTGATCTCTGATGTATTCGGAAATACACCGAAGATCCGCAGCGTACTGGCCGATGCCGTGGTGGCCAACGGAAGGCTCAAGGGGCAGACGATCTCCGGCGGCCCCAAACGCAAATGGGATGTGCGATACAATGGTGAAGGCGGCGTCAGCGGCGATGAAACCCAAGGCGGATCTTTTCTGTCCCCTGACCTTTCCTTTGACGGCAGGACCCTCTCTTTCGCGTACGTGGAGTGCCGGGGTGACCGTCAGCACAGGTTTCATACGGACCCCTCTCTCGGGCACTGGGCTGAGGGGCGATGCTACCATGTCTTCAGTGTTGGCCTGGACGGCAGGAACCTGACCATGCTGACCGACGGGACATGGAACGAGTTCGATCCCTGCTTCATGCCCAGCGGCCGTATCGCGTTCATCAGTGAACGACGCGGCGGTTACCTGCGCTGTGGACGTGTCTGTCCCACCTACACGCTGTTTGATATGGCTGCTGACGGCTCCGATATCAGTTGTCTCTCCTACCACGAAACCAACGAATGGCATCCAAGCGTGTCTCATGACGGCATGCTTGTGTGGACGCGATGGGACTATGTGGACAGGCATGGTGTCACAGCCCACATGCCCTGGATCACCACACCGGACGGCCGTGACCCGCGCGCCGTTCATGGTAATTACGCACCTCGGTCAAAGCGGCCTGACATGGAAACCAATCCCCGGTCCATACCGGGATCTCACAAGATCGCGGCCGTGGCAGCCCCGCATCATGGCCATTCGCTGGGGTCGCTCGTGATCATCGATCCGCGTGTCAAGGATGATGACCTGATGGGCCCGGTCAAGCGCCTGACGCCGGAAACAGGGTTCCCTGAATCACAGGGGAGACAGTCTCTCGATTATGGACAACCCTGGCCTCTGAGTGAGAACTACTATCTCTGCGCGTATGAACCGACAGGCGGCGCGCCGAGTACCCGGCAGTATGGGATTTACCTGGTCGATGTATTTGGCAACAAGGAACTCATCTACAGAGATCCGGACATTGCCTGCCAGAGTCCGATCCCCGTGAAACCGCGTCCCGTGCCGCCCGTGCTGCCCGAGATGTCGGAGCGTCTGGCCAAGGAACTGTCAGACGAAGCGACCGTGGGCATTGTCAACGTATACAGCGCAAGTCAGCCGTTTCCCAAAGGCACAAAGATCAAGTCCCTTCGTGTCTATCAGGTCTTTCCCCTGTCAGTCGCGTCTTCGAGGGTGACCCACGCCACAGGATGCCAGATCCCGCAGGCCAAGGATTCGATCAATCTCACGCGTGCCGTGCTCGGTACCGTGCCTGTCGAAGAGGACGGCAGTGCGCATTTCATGGTGCCGGCGCGCAAGGAACTGTTCTTCCAGGTTCTGGACGAACAGGGACTGGCTGTGACATCCATGAGATCAGGCACCCATTTCCAGCCAGGCGAACGCACCATGTGTCAGGGCTGTCACGAGCCCAAATACGGAGCGCCGACAACCGCGTCCAAATCGACTCCCATGGCCATGAAACGTCCGCCCTCGCGCCTGAAACCGGACGTGGAGGGTACAAACCCCTTCAGCTATCCGCGCCTGGTCCAGCCTGTCCTGGATCAGTACTGTGTCAAATGTCACGCCGAGGACGAAACAGCACCGCCCCTGGACAGCAAGATTGTACGGACCCCCCAGGGCAGCTACATGAACCCGAGGACCGAGTACTTCACCTCGTACCAGACCCTGGCCCCGCAATTCGGATTCTATGACTATGGCGGCAAAAACTGGGAAGATCCGAAGTGGTACAGGACGACACCCGGCGAGTTCGGCGCGAAGGCGTCAAAACTCTATGCCCTGCTCCAGAAGGACCACTACGATCTCAAGCTCCCGCCTGAGGCCCTGCACCGCATCACCCTCTGGCTGGATTCATGCTCACCGTTCTACGGCGTGTATGAAGACGAAGGCGGCCGGGCACAACTACGCGGTGAAGTCGCCATGCCGACATTGCAGTAGACTGATTGACGGTGAGGCTGCTGAATGAAACGACAAGGCAACATTATCACCGTGGGACTGGCTCCGGCCTGGGACCTGACCTGTCAAGGCAGCCATCTGCACTGGGGGGAACACCCGGTCCTGGAGGACCAGCACCTGGTCCCTGCAGGCAAGGCGCTCAATGTATCCCGGGCCCTGGCGTGGTTGGGGCAAGAGAGCATCGCGGCCGGATGGTGGGGACAGGACGATATTCATCAGATGCGGAGTCACCTGACCGGAACCTGCCCCAGGATTCAAATCCACATGACGCCTGTCCCCGGTCATACGCGCATCAATGTCACGGTCCTGGACCAGGCTCAACACAGGGAATTGCACCTGCGCGTCGCCCGGTCTCTTGCATCTCGCCTTGCCTTTACCACGCTGCAGCATGACCTTGGCCCCTGCGTGACATCCAATACGGACAGCGTCCTGGCCGGCGCACTGCCCGGCGAGGCATTCAAACGTCAAGTCCTCGCCCTGGCCCAAACCTGTTTGGACGCGCCGTCGACCCGTTTGATCGTGGATGCGCACGGACCGGTCTTTCAGAGCCTGGTTCAGGCCGGTCTGCCCTGGCTGATCAAACCCAATGTGGCGGAACTGGGCGAATTGCTGGGTACCGCGATTCCAAACCGAACCTCGAGCCTGATCAAGGCGGCCCGCACACTCTGCGACCAAGTCCCTGTCATCTTGATCAGTCGCGGCAGACGCGGCGCAGTCCTTGTCACGCGCGACCATGCCTGGCAGGGACACTCTGTCGATCGCCGCAAAGTGGTGTCCACGGTCGGCTGCGGTGATTACCTCCTGGCCGGATTCCTATACGGCCTCACAAAATCCACTCGCCCTCAGACCGCCCTGGCCGCGGCCGTGAAGTGCGCCACAGCCCGAGCCTGGGGATGGTCCCAGGAACAAACCTGGACTGCCGCACGCAAAAAGATCCGCGTGCAGGTCACGCCTCTCTAATGCGTCTACTCGCGCAGGGGTTCGGAATACATGGCCCCGGTGCCGGCCTTGGGTGTGGCCATGGTCACGGGCATGAGGATCGGCAGGGAGTCCGTGTCGCGCACGGCCTGGGCCAGCGCCCTGGGGCTGATCTGAACAGGTTTCGTGATGAGTTCCGGCACGCTGAAGGTCCACAGGTATGAGTCATACAGGTCCGGCGCCTTCTGGGGCAGTACAAAGGGCTTGTGAATGTCGCCCAGCACATCCATGTAGGCAATGAATGTGCGCGTGAAGATATGACTCAACCGCTTGCTGCTGAACACGATCCAGCGACCGTTGCTGGAGAAGCTGTGCCAGGATTCACTGGCCTGGCTGTTGATGTCCAGCCGTTGAGCCACGCGCTGGCCGTTGACCGGCGGTGCCGTGAGATCGACCCGATAGAGGTCACTGCTGGCGCGATACACGGGAAAGCATCCGTAGTCACACATGGACACCAAAAGCCACCGTCCGTCCGGGCTGATGCGCGGCAGGAGAATCGATCGGCCCTCGGCCTCGGCAGACAACACGGTTTCGAGCTCGCCCCACGTGTCACTGTCCAGATCATACGAGATCCTGACGAGGTCATAACGAGTCTGGTCATAGTCTTTGGGCAGCGTCTCCTGATCGCCCCACGTCAGCGGGGCACTGCTGAAATACAGATACTTGCCGTCCGGCGACCAGGTGGGATACGTCTCCAGACGCAGCTTGTCCGCCAGGGACGGCGAGGTGTCTACCGTGCCTGTGTCACACTGGTAGGAGGCCATGAATGAATCGAAATCCAGGACATCACGCACTTCACTGGCCGCGGACCGAAAGACCTGTCGCACCTTGTTCACGGAGAATGTCACGATGCGGCCGCTGGGGTGCCAGGTGGTGTAGCCGAACTTGGTCCCGATCCGATGGACCTGGCCGTGGTCCACGAGGAGCTCGGGACTGCCGTATTCAGCGCTGCGTATGCCGATCGCCATCTTGTCCGGCTGATTCTGACAGAAGGTGTGACAGTTCACGCAGCCCTCTTTGAACTGGGCGTTGGTGAGAATCGGCCTCTCCTCAAACGTCTCAAGGTTGCGTTGATAAATCCCCATCTCCCGCCATGTGGTGTGACCGGGGCGGATACGTCGATACACGAGGGTGTTGTCTATGGCCTCGGCTGCGATGGTGATCGTGATGGTGTTGAACTGCATCCAGGACAACGCGTTGACACCGGCCGTTTCGTTCGGCACGGACCGGATATACACGGCCACAGACAGATGCCCCCCCTGATTGGCGGCCACCAGATCATGCCAGGCACGCTCAGGCAGCACGACCTTCTGATTTGGGTAAAATGCCTCGATGGGGTCACCGAGATCCCCTGAAACCCGCACAAAGCACCCTGTGCCGGGCTCGTCCACCACAAAATTCAGCGGTGCAATATTGGGCGGAATCACCACGTCGCTGTAATCGGGCCGGATCAGAGGGACACGATCCCGTGTCGCGCACCCTGCGTCGGGCCGGGGGTGACTTCCAAGGGACATGACCAGCAGCGCACTGAGTCCCGCGAGCCCGGCCATGCACAGGCTGACAAGCCATTTGAATCCTGATGTGTTTTTTGGGGGGAGGGTCATGCCATCACGAGCTCCTAGGGGGCAACCGCCGTTGAAGTCCTGGGTTTGGGCCCATAGACATTGTAGAAGAAATAGGTATTCTTGAAAGAGGTTTCCAGTTCCGATCGGGCCGCACCGGCATTGCCCTGGTGACGTGCCAGTATTTGACTGAACTGTTTAATGCGTTGACTCAGCTTCGCATTGGGCGTCATGCCCTCCAGCCGCAGGGGCTTCTTCTTGGTATAGACATACACCAGCGCAGCCTCTTCAAAATGCGTGGGCAGCGCCGTATAGCCCATGTTCGCAGCCAGCCCGATGTTGTCTGCCAAGGGAACCAGTTCATTGTGCAGCATGTAGTAGGTCATGAGATATTCAAACGCCATGCGATTCCCGGGATTCTTCTTCAGCAGCAGTTTCATCATCTCGTCCGGGGGATACTTCACAGTGGGCATGTCCTGATCCAGGGCCACAGACCGCAGGTACTGCACATCCCGATCTGAGGTCAGATTGGGATCGGACTTGAGGAGGGCCAGACATTCATTGGCCCACGTGCGATGAAACAGTGTTGTGCTCAAGGCCCCGAGATACACCCTGGCTGTGCCCACATTGCCCTTGGCCATATTGATCAGGGCCAGATGCTCGAGCACGATGGGACGATCGCCCAGTCCCTCCAGACATTCAGTGAGCGCATGTTCTGCCTGGTTGAGCAGTCCCATTTCCATGGCCACGGCATAACCGATCCAGAGAGCACGTTTGTGTGAGGTGTTTTCCAGAAATAATGCATTGGGTGTCTGCGTCCAATTGAACAGTTCACTCCCAAGGTGACGTGTGTGATACAATCCTCTGTCCAGGGCATGCAGCGCATACTCGTCACCCGGCAGTTTGTATCCTGTCTGCATGACCTGAGGCCACATCCTGTGGGCCGCATAGTAATCCATTGCAAGTTGCGCCTGTCTCTGTGGATCCAGGCTCATGCCTGCCACGCCTGCGCCAACGGCCACACTCATGACCATGACCCCAACGGATCGAATCCTCGCATGCGATTTGAATAATACAGGACTGTGCCACGGCCAGGCCCGGCCGGCGACCATCAAGCCGGGGATCAGCGCATACAGCGCATACACCAGCCCCATCCCAAGGGATCGGCTTTCAAAGGACAGCAGGGTCCAGGAGATCGGCGACAATCTCGTATAGGCCTCCGGGGTGTCCATACCCCACACAAGCACACCCATCCCATAGGGCACGGCCGATCCGATCAGGACCTGTACACAGGCCAGTACCGGCAGTCTGGCTCCCAACAGCGCATACAGGGCACACACGAGGACAAAGACCAGATAGGGAGCGCCGGCCGCCGCATAACATAAGCCTGACAGGACCAGAAACACGGCCAACCGTGCAATGCCTGCCAGACGCGACGCCATATAGACATAGGCACTGGCGAACATCAGGGCCAGAAGTAATGCCATGGTGGTCGGGACATAATACAGGTACTGACTGTACATGGCCAGCAGCAGAAAGGCAGGCACAAAGCGGACCCAACGCCACAGCGTCACACCTGACATCTTCACTACGTAGGCCAGGCACACCCCGAACAGCCACGCCTGCGCAGTCACCACAATCGCCCCCAACCAGGCATGATAAAACAATTGAGACAGAAAGGCAGACGCATACAATGTCACGCCACCCAACTGAGACAGCGTGTGTGCTGCAAAATCCCGGGTGGTGTAAAACGATGGAAAATTGGAGATGAGGCCTGCCCCGTGAAAAATAAAGTGCGTACCCACGCCCAGCCACAGGTACACATAGACCAGACCATAAAACAGGCCATCGGCCATCAGTAATTGCCAGTCGAACCGGCAGGGCTCAGTGGGGACTGACCGCGCGGCTTGTGGTTGACGTGTCTTTGTTCTTTTCATATGACGTTACACATGAATGATGAAACAAACTCACCGGACAACCACGGGACAATGTGGCCCAACCTTCTGGCTTGTCTCATCACATCAGCACCTGCAAACAGCATTGAACTCCCGTCAAATACCCAGTCCTTTTTTACCATGGACCGGCCCGTAAAACAAGGGTGAAGTCGCACAGGAACATGAGACCTCGCCTACTGACGGCTGCCCACGAACGCTTCGACCTCTTTGACCAGCGCCTCGACTGCCTCATGGTCCCTGGGAAGTCGATCGGTGAGATCAGAGAGGATCTGTCTCTGGACAATTCTGCGCAAGGTGGGTGCATAGCTGATGTCATAGATCCATGACAGTTGCATGATATAAAAATCATTGAGCGATTTAATCTGCTCAAAAGAACTGGACCGCTGCATCTGAATATCCTGGATAACAGCAGGGTTTACAGGGCCATCCAGTTGAACATGCGGAAACATCTCGGACATGGACTGAAATCCGTCTTCCCGGATCTCTCGGGAAACGACATGGAAGATGTCCAGTTTGTCCGCGTCTCGAATGAGTTTGACCCAGGGCCGAACTCCATCATCCAGATCATCGGGCAGGTCCCTGGCATTGTGCCAGCGAACCCCCTGCAGGAGACAGAGCCGCTCACGCATCGGAATCTCCGAGAGCAGTGACGTCTGCTCGAGAATCTCTGCGCCGCGTTCTCCGTGGTTGATGGATCTGGCGTCATGAAAGGTGCGGAACTCCTGATACTGTGAAAACCGTCCGATGTCATGGAGCCAGCCCAGGGCTTCTGCCAGGTGACAATCGTCTGCAGACCAGCCAAGATCCACGGCCAATGCCCGCGCGTCCTGGGCCACACGCCTGCTGTGATCCACCTTGAGTTGAAGCAACCTGTGCAGTCCGTCATTTTCAGAGAAACTGTGCGTATAGTTTTCAAACCAGAAAATGATTGTCTTTATTTCATGAGTCGTCATGCATGCCTTTATACCCGTTTAAGCATCCAAAGTAATCCAAATTCAGACTTTCCGGGGCCAGTCTTTTCATGGAGACCCTTTTCTCAAGTCAGATTTATACCGCCGGACCAAAGGGCCACGGTTTATCTGCAGACTCTCTTTTGGATTCGGCTTGAATCACCTGCCAAAAAAGTGAGGTTTTTGCGTTGATTTCAAACTTGCCACCCAGACCGGACTTTTCGTCACACCCCCAATAGTGTATAGTATCTAAAATTCACAGGGTCTAATGAGGTTGTTTAATGGAATCAGAGTACTTTGTCTATCGAAGCGTCTCCAGCGGGATTCAAGAGATTTTCATCACAACCGCGGGAAAACCGGATGTGCCCGTCCAATTGCAGGTAGAAACCTTCTACCTTACAGTGCGTGATCTCATGGCACAGGACAACGCCGCCGTTTTTCAGGAACGCATCTTTGGCACTGAAGCGGCCGTGAAGGACATTCAGGAGATTCGAAGCCGCCTCCTGGAGGACTGCGCAGACCCTGTTCCACCAAGCCTTCTGGTCGGTAGTTCCGGCATATGCGGCGAGTATTTCGGTATTCAAGTACATCTGGTGGCAGGCAACGTCACTCCAGAGGTCATCAAATATCCTGAAGGACCGGCCATAGGACGTCTGGTCAAGACGCCCCATTGTCAATATCTCGGCTTATCGGGGATCACGTCGCATGCCAATGGCCCTGCCTCGGGACAGGCCAGGGCCATGTTCGATCAGGCCAACGCAATTCTCAAGGACCTGGGTGCAGGATTTCTGGCTGTGCCGAGGACCTGGCTGTGGCTCAGGAATATATTGGATTGGTACGGCGACCTGAACGCCGTACGCAATGCGTTTTTTACAGAGTGCGGTATACTCGGCGGCACCGTTCGACATCCCATGCCAGCCAGCACAGGCATTGGCCTGGGCCCGGCCAATGGGCGAGCCTGTGCCATGGACCTGACCGCGGTACTGAGTCCGGACTCTGTCATTGAATACCACCAGGCCGGCGGCAAACAGCAGAGCGCCTATGAATATGGCTCAGCATTTTCCAGGGCCTCGGCCGTGCGCACCCCGGGAGGCAGAACCGCCTTCATATCCGGCACGGCATCCATTGATGAGGCAGGCCTCACTACCCATATCGGTGACCCCAAGGCCCAGATTGCTCAAACCATTGAAAATGTCATCGCAGTACTCAATGATATGGACTTCGATGAGGACACCGTGGTCCAGGTCATGGCCTACTGCAAGACAAAGGACGTGCAATCCCTATTCATGGCCATGCCGAACAAGCCGAATTGGCCCTGGATCTCCATGGTCTGCGATGTCTGCCGCGATGACCTGCTTTTTGAGATCGAAGCCCTGGCCATCAAGGAGGCCTGAGCCCAGCGGGCGCCTGGTCCCTGACGCCTGACTGGCAAGGAGGATTCCCATGAAACTCGGCTTTATCGGCACAGGCAAGATCACCGCCGCAGTGGTCCAGGGATTGTGCACCTCGGGCATTGACGGATTGTCCATTGCCGTGTCCCCCAGAAACGAAGCCACGTCCAGTTTTTTGGCACAGCATTTTTCAAATGTCCGGCGCATGCACAGCAATCAGCAGGTGCTTGACCACGCAGACATCGTGTGTATCGCAGTCCGACCGGACCAGGCTGCGCACGTACTGAGCCAGCTGCGTTTCAGAGAAGACCATATCGTGGTGTCATTCGTGTCCTTTCTGACCTGCCATGAACTGGTCAGGGCCGTGGCACCGGCGAGGCAGTCCTGCCGCGCCATCCCCCTGCCCTCCGTGATCCACCACACCTGCCCGATCCCTGTGTTTCCTGCCATCGGTCCAGTCATGGATCTCTTCAGCACAATCGGTCAACCCGTGACTGTGGACAATGAAACTCAGCTCCATGCACTCTGGACACTCACGGGACTCATCTCCCCCTTTTACGACCTGCTCGGATCACTCAGCGACTGGACCGTGTCTCACGGTGTCCGGCCAGACACGGCCAGCCAGTTCACTGCAGATCTGTTCCAGTCACTGGCCCATGCGGCCCGGCAGTCCGACCCCATTGCCTTTGATGCACTGGCTCATCACGCTGCCACACCCAACGGCATGAATGAACAGGCCGCACACGAGATCCTCGCCAGCGGCGCCCATCAGGCGTACCGACAGGCCTGTGACAGATTGGTCCAGCGCTTCCCAATCCTGGACGAATGACAGACCTGCCTCATCAAGATGTGAAGGAAAGTCTCAAACACTTGCGACAATGGATCACCTCCAGTATGCTGTAGCCATAGTAAGGAGACAGCCATGCGACAGGTTTTCAGGGTATTGATCGGTCTGGGCATGCTTATTTCAGGTGGGGCAACCGCCCAGGACGCGGATTTCTATGACATTGAGCTGTCCGGGACCTGGCGTCTGGCCATGGACCCGGAGGACGTGGGTCTGGCACAGACCTGGTACAAACGCATTTTCTTAGAGCCCGTCACCCTGCCCGGTGCGCTGAGAGACAGCGGGTACGGCGATCCCATAACCCTGGATACCCAGTGGATGAGCCGGCTGCATGATCCGTACTGGTTTCAGCGCAAGGCCTTTGCAGCCTATACCGTACCCGGTCAGGTCAAGATCCCTTTCTGGCTTCAGCCGGAACTCAAGTACACCGGCGTGGCCTGGTATCAGTGCGATGTGAATGTCCCCGTGGCCTGGCAGGGCCGGCGCACGGTCGTGTCCTTTGAGCGGACTCACTGGTCCACCATGCTCTGGCTGGACGCGTTATTGAAGGGATCCTCGGACAGTCTGGGCACAGCCCATGAGTACGACCTGGGACGGCTCACGCCCGGGCGCCACACCCTCACCGTGCGCGTGGACAACCGCTACCTGCAGCCCATCCGTGAAGACGCCCACGCCATCACGGACCACACCCAGTCAAACTGGCACGGTCTGGCCGGCCGACTGCACCTGTTCAACACGAGCGCGGTGTGGCTCAGACAGGTTCGGGCCTTCACGGATATTGAACGCCGATCCGTGCGTCTTGACATCCGGATCGGCAACCTCACAGGCCAAGCCGGCCAGGGCACGGTGACCTGTGGCAGCCACCGCCAATCTGTCACCTGGACAGACCAGGGCGGCACAGCCGCGCTGGAGGTGTCACTCGGCAAAGACGCAGGCCTGTGGGATGAGTTTACACCCACGCTGCACCCCTTGACCGTGACACTCAAGGGGGAGGGTGCAGATGACCAACACACGCTGAATGTGGGGCTTCGCAAGATGGAGTCCAGAGACGCCCGTTTCTTCATCAACGGCCGGCGCCTGTTCTTCAGGGGCACCAACGAATCCTGCCTGTTTCCCTGGACCGGGTACCCGCCCGTGGATGTCCCTTCCTGGAAGGCCGTGTTCAACGTGGTCAAGGCGTACGGATTGAATCACGTACGTTTCCATTCCTGGTGCCCGCCTGAGGCCGCCTTTGCCGCCGCCGACGAACTGGGCGTGTACCTGCAGCCGGAGTGTTCCAACTGGGGCCAATATTCCGATCGTGACACGCGCATGCCCGAGTTCCTGCAGCGTGAAGCCGAGGCCATCATAGACGCCTACGGGAATCACCCCAGCTTCGTCATGCTCTCCTCGGGCAATGAACCGGCCGGCCCCTGGGCCGCCCCCCTGCTTGCGTGGTGCGACGCCTGGAAAAAGCAGGACCCGCGAAGACTCTACGCCAGCCAGACGGGGCGCACGTTCAGCAGCACCCCAGGCCCAATGGACACGATCGACTATCTCATTGCCATTCGATTCGGCAGCCTGCGATTCCGGGGCGATCAGGCCTGGCACGGGGGAGACTGGCGTCAGTCCCTGGAAGGCACCAACACACCGGTGATCTCACACGAAACCGGCCAGTGGTGCGCGTTTCCGGATTTCAGTGAGATCCCCCTGTACACGGGGGCACTGCGCGCGAACAACCTGGAGATCTTCAGGGATTCAGTGGCCGCGCACGGCCTGTGGGATCGAGCTCACGCATTTCTCATGGCCAGCGGCGCCTTTCAAGTGGCCTGCTACAAGGAAGACATCGAGGCCCTGCTGCGCACGCCCGGCATGGGCGGCTTCCAGCTCCTGGACCTGCACGACTTTTCCGGTCAGGGCACGGCCCTGGTGGGCGTGCTCAATGTATTCTGGCAGTCCAAGGGCTATGTCACGCCCAGGGCCTTCAGGCGGTTCTGCAGCGAGACCGTACCCCTGGCACGCATGACGCAAACCCTGTACACCTCGGACGACACGCTGACCATTCCTGTGGAGATTGCGCACTTCGGAGCCCGGCCCCTGTCCCAGGCGGTCCCGCAATGGCGCATTGAAGACGAGTCCGGTCACGTTGTCGCAGAAGGACAGTGGCCGGTCCAGGACATCGCCATTGGCAACGGTCTTCCCCTTGGCACTGTCACGACACCGCTGGTCTCCTTCAAGGCGCCGCAGCAATATACCCTGTATGTGGGACTGGCCGACTCGACGGTGGAAAACGACTGGCATTTCTGGGTCTACCCGCCCTCGCTGCCACAGGAACCGGCGTCAGACATCCTGGTGACATCCTCCCTGACTGACGCGCAAAGAGCCCTGGCTGCAGGCGGCAAGGTCCTTTGGATTCCGGCCTATCAAGACCTGCCGTGGAACTGTCCCCCTGTGGGACGCCTGCCCGTCTTCTGGAATGGTCTGATGGGGCCCAGGTGGGAGCGGAGTCTGGGCCTGGTGTGCGACCCCAACCATCCGGCCCTGGCTGCATTTCCCACAGATTCGTTTATGGACTGGCAGTGGCAGAATGTCCTGGAGCCCACCTGCAGGGCCATCAATATCGAGGCCCTGACGAATTCACTGCAGCCCATTGTCCAGGTCATTGACGACTGGAATCGTAATTACAAACTGGCCCTGGTCTTTGAAGGCCGAGTGGGCACTGGCCGGGTCGTGGTGTGTTCCGCAGACCTGGTGACAGACCTCGATTCTCGCCCGGTGGCCAGACAACTCAGGCACAGTCTCCTGCACTACATGGCGTCTGACCGGTTTGCCCCGAGTGACGACATCACACCCGACCAACTGGCAGGCCTGTTCTTTGACAATCTGATCATGCAAAGGCTCGGGACCATCGCCTCTGAAACCGGTCCATCCCGCCGCACTGCAGGGGCCTATGCCGTGGATGGTAATCCCAACACGATCTGGTCTTCCGGCAATGGCCAAAATGGTTCTGCCCATCCCCATGCGCTGACACTGGCCTTTGCCAGACCCGTCTCCATGACAGGACTGGTCATGATGCCCGTTCAAAACGATCGTCGCCACACAGGCGATATCCGTGAATACAGGGTGGAGGTCAGTGCAGACGGCACAGACTGGATCCAAATCGTACAGGGAGAATGGGCCTCAACCTTTAACCCTCAAACCACCCTGTTTGGAACGGTGGTCACAGCCAAACACCTCAGGCTCACGGCGCTGTCCGGATTTGGCGAGGATCAGACTGCGGCCCTGGCAGAACTGGCCGTGATTCTGAGCCGGCCATGACCCGGGAGAAACATTTTACCCAAAAAGAAGAAACCCAAAGGCATGCCGTTTCCACTTTGAGCATGAGTCGCTTATAATCGAAGCGTTCATGACAATGGAAACGGCATGTGTAATTTGGAGACCGGCAAATGTCCACCCTGTGCCCTGTGTCAGAGACAGAGTCTGATCCCTCCCTGAGTGGACGCGCCTTCTCGCTGCTGATGTGTCTCTTTGTGGGCAGCGGGTGCGCGGCCCTGATCTATGAGATCGTCTGGTTCCAGATCCTCCAGTTGGTCATTGGCTCCTCAGCGGTCTCCCTGGGTATCCTTCTGGGTACGTACATGGGCGGCATGTGTCTGGGCAGTCTCTTTTTCGCCAATCTTGTCTCATCAAAACACCATCCCCTGCGTGTCTATGCCCTGCTCGAACTCGGTATTGGCTGTCTCGGTATCGCGATCCTCTGGATCGTTCCCCATCTGGATCAAATCTATACGGCCCACTTCAGTACCCATCTGTCCGTGGGGCTGCGTGCGGCCATCTGTATCGTCTCCTTGTTAATCCCCACGTTCTTTATGGGCGCGACACTGCCAGTGGTGTCCAGATGGCTGGAGACCTCGCGCAAGGGGGTATCCTGGCTGGGTTTTCTGTACGGGGGCAACATTGCAGGTGCCGTATTCGGCTGCCTGCTGGCAGGTTTCTTTTTGCTTCGACTCTACAATATTGTGGTGGCCACCTGTGTGGCGGCGGCCCTCAATCTTGGTGTGGCCCTGATCGCCTGGGCCTTGAGTACACGCACAGCCGGCAGTCACTGCCCAGCGCACAGGTCTGAAGACCTGTCACGGACCGCCGGCACGACCTGGGTCTTTGTATGCATCGCCCTGTCCGGACTCACAGCCCTGGGCGCAGAGGTCGTGTGGACGCGCCTGCTCTCTCTGCTGCTGGGTGCAACGGTGTACACCTTCTCCATTATTCTGGCCGTGTTTCTCATGGGCCTGGGTATTGGCAGCAGCGTGGGCGCGGCCATGTCACGCAGACTGAAGCAACCGATGCTGGCCCTGGGCACCTGCCAGATGGGCCTGTGTGCAGCCCTGGCGTGGAGTGCCTATATGCTCACCCAATCCATCCCCTACTGGCCCATTGACCCCACCCTGTCCAGCAATCCCTGGCACAATTTTCAACTCGACCTGCTTCGCTGCCTGTGGGCCACATTGCCAGGCGCCCTGCTCTGGGGCGCCAGCTTTCCCCTGGCAGTCGCCAGCGTGGCGGCCTCCAACCAAGACATGGCCAAGACCGTGGGACGTGTGTACGCGGCCAACACCACGGGTGCCATTGTCGGCGCCCTGGGCTTCAGTCTGTTCATCATCGCACCTCTCGGGACCCAAGGCGCACAGCGTCTGCTTATCCTCCTGGCCATGCTCTCAGCACAGATTGTCTGGCTGGCCCCGCTGCTGCCTCTCAGGGAACGTATCGCCTGGCGAAAACCCGTGGCCCTGGCGTGCCTGTGTATACTCGTCGGCGTGCCCCTGGCCTTGACTGTGGGCCAGATTCCCTGGGGCCTGATCGCCTACGGGCGTAACCTGCCCCCAGGTGTGGGTGATGAGACCTGCCTGTATATGGGCGAGGGGATGAACGCCTCCATCGCGGTCACTGAAACGGACACGGAACGTGACTTCCATGTGAGCGGCAAGGTCGTGGCCTCCAGCGACCCGGACGACATGCGACTCCAGCTCATGCTGGGCCATATCCCTGCGCTGTTTCACGGGGCCCCCAAGAGCGTGCTCGTGGTCGGCTGCGGCGCAGGTGTCACGGCCGGGGCGTTTGTCCTGCACCCCACCATCGAGCGCATCGTGATCTGTGAGATCGAACCGCTCATCCCCCCGGCGGCACGTGAGTTCTTTGCTCTGGAGAACAACGCCGTGCTGGATGACCCCAGGGTGGAAGTCGTGTACGACGACGCGCGTCACTTTGTGCTCACCACCCAGGAACACTTTGACATCATCACATCGGATCCCATCCACCCCTGGGTCAAGGGCGCCGCAGCGCTCTACTCCAAAGAATACTTTAACATGTGCCAGAAACGTCTCAATCCAGGCGGCATTATCACTCAGTGGGTCCCGCTGTATGAGAGCACCCCTCAGGCCGTGAAGAGCGAAATTGCCACCTTTTTCGAGGCCCTGCCCTACGGCACCATCTGGAGCAACGACAATGAGGGCGAAGGGTACGACCTTGTCATGCTCGGCGTCCTGGCCCCCATGCGAATTCACATGGGCGACTTGGACGATCGTCTCAAGCGGCCTGAGTACAAAGACGTGCTGGAGTCCCTCAAGGGCATCCGCATCAAAAGTGCATTGTCCCTGCTCGGTACCTATGCAGGCAGCAGAGCGGATCTGAGCGAGTGGCTCGCAGATGCCCAAATCAATCTGGACAAAAACATGCGTCTCCAGTACCTCGCAGGTATGGGCCTCAACATGGACCAGACCGCAGACATCTTTGACGAGATGCTCACCCACCTGACCTTCCCGGACAATATCTTCATCACCACAAACACACAGAAAACTCTGCTGGAATACCTGATCAACTCCCGGCTGCCGGAGTAGCCTGTCTTTTTACGATTGTCGATGAACGTCATTTTCCGTAAAATGTCGCCATGATCAAACGACGAAAGACCAGACAGATTTGCGTGGGCTCTGTGACGCTCGGGTCCGGGCATCCAATTGCAGTGCAGTCCATGACCAAGGTACCCACCACGGACGTGGCTCGATGCGTGCGTCAGGTGAATCAATTGGCTGACACCGGCTGTTCGCTGGTGCGCATTGCCGTGCCCAGACGTGCAGACACCGAGGCCTTTGCCAAAATCGTAGATAAGGTAAGCATTCCCCTGGTCGCGGACATCCACTTCAGTGCGGATCGCGCGGTTGAAGCCATTGAGGCCGGGGCTGCCAAGATCAGACTCAATCCAGGCAATATTCAGAGTGCTGCGGACATCAACCGTGTGATAGACGCAGCCAAACGCCACAAGGTCGCCATACGGATCGGCGTCAATGAAGCGAGCAT
>JAIPFM010000118.1 GCA_021736645.1 Phycisphaerae bacterium
TATCGATGTTGTGCAACACTGATATCGAACTGATTGTGGAGGTTCATTATTTCAAACTTAGTGACATGATATATCGTTCAATACGCTGAGCACACCCAGGCAGAGGACATCTGCCGCCAAAGGCGGCTCAGTTCAACATAAGCTTCCAGCCAACGCACAGCGCGATCCGCCAGAGACCAACCACGCTTGGTGTCGCGCAGCTCCTCGACGGGAATGGTTAACAGCGTCTGCGCGAAGTCATTCAGAAGCTCAGGTTCGTCAGGAGTCCATTCAAGTCTTTTTTCGAAGTGCTCAATTCTGAGAACTGCAATGCGGCGTGCCTCAGTATGCCGTTCGGCGGCAGCTAAATCAGAGATAAGGTCCAGATCCATAAAGGTGCTTCCCGCCATCAATTCACGTAACTGCATGGACGCGTCCAACGCCAGAGTCAGTCCAGATTGGTCGCCACGTTCAATAAGTAAACGCCGACCAGCAGTTAGACGTCTTAACAATTCCCATGCGTTCGAAGCGAGCGATCACCTGCCTGGAGTCCATCCCGGGCTTAATGACTTTGAGGGCTACCTGTCTTCTTACGGGGCTTCTTTGCTCAGCCAGATAAACAACCCCAAATCCACCCTCGCCCAGTTGACTCAGTACCTTGTAGGAGCCAACCTGCACGCCGGGTTCAATGATGGTGCCAACGCTGGTTAAGGTCGGATTCTGACCTTCTTCTTGTGACTTGTCTGAAATTGGCCTCAGATCATCCTTTTTCGTTTGGGGCTGATTGCCCAATCGTTCAGTTTCATTGGCTTTGTCTTCCATATCGCCTTTCGCTAGATCGTCAGATGTCATTCTCTCACTCGCCCAACATAACATGTATGACTCTGATTGGGAAAAAGGGCTTTTTCCGCATCTGTACCATGCTTTTGCGTAACTCCTGTTAGCGCGACGGCAAATCCAGAGACTTCAACGTTCTCAATACGACTATTCTGTCGCAATGGTCGTAGCTGGGCAAGGCAAAAACAGAGGACCTTGGGCTGACATGTGCATAAATCGATGATAAGGTGAAGGAGTTTACAGTTCTCAAAAGCACTCTTGCCGGTCTTACTGATGGTGGTGCGTATGGGAAAATGGACTAGCTGCCATTGTCTGGCCAATCACCCTCGCCACCATCTAAAAGCGGCCCCAGACAATTTGTGAGATCGACAGTATTCAACCTGAGTTACCCCCAAAGGTTGCCACTTTTGAATATGTCCGAACCAAAACCGACCACGCTTACTCAATATTTTCGTTGACTCATGTGCCATCAGAAAACTCCTTTCATCAGCACATTATCAACAAATCAGAGAGCCTTGCCAGACGCACTTAGCCGGACAGGTGCCATTTGTTTATTTTGTAGCATGATACTTCAAGCTCAAACTATAACATGAATTCCAGACCTTTTACTAAACCAAGAACGGACCGGAAATGACATGAGACCAATTGTAGGACTGTTCAATGTCAGGTTAAACATTAAACATCCCATAAATATCTTTTATTAAATAACTTATACTCCTTCCTATACGCTTGATTCAAATACTTCTAAGTGAAACGCCTATAATAAATGCATTTTTTTTCGCAAAATACCTAATTTTGCATATTGTAGAGCAAGAGTTCAATTGTTAATATAGGTAAATACATTCTCTCTATGTTGATGTGAATAAAATCTGGTGCATCGAGATAAACATAGAAGGAAAGCATGCATGAATTGTCGTTTCACGCTTATTTATCAGGTACGTTCCCAGCTAATTGTATGGGTTTGGAGTAGGGTAGTACAGCAGTTAACGGAGAAGGTGTGTCCGCGAAAACACATTGTACCTCAATGTTTTCGTGCCGAATTGTCGACTCCACGTAATCTGCAATAAAAGCACCAATGCGCAAAGTCATACCAGAGTAGGTTGATCTGACTTCAGTCGCAAAAGTGGTGTTTGTATCATTGTAATGGCAGTCAGGAGGAGGATTAGGATGAACCGAACATCAACTTTAGTGCTGATAATGGTGATGGTGACTTCTGTCTCCAGTGTAACCTCAGCATCCATAATCACTAGTGTCATTCGTTTGAATGGCGCAAGCGCTGACAAGCCTCCCATCGGTGTGTTTGATGGCAGTACAGCACCCCTGCTAACAGAGGCAGGTGGCTTGACAGATGGCAACTTGATCTTTTCCGATCGCCTGTATCCATGGCTCGGTATCCCCACCGAGTATGAGGGAAGCGAGTACATCCGTACGTTCTGCGATGACAAAAAACCGGCTATTATCGATGTAACATACACAGTGACCACCAGCCAGTACGCCAAAATCTGGATCACCATCGACGATCGCATTCCCGGTGAATGGGATGCAGGGGGCATTATCACATCGCAGCAAGATGCAGCAGATTACTTTACAGCGGGTTCTGTTGTGGCTGGGACATTTATCGACACAGGTATAGATTTCTATGTCCAAGAGCTAGTTGATCGTCCGATGAGCGTTTTTGCGGCGGAACTTCCCGCTGGAACGTATGTTTTTGGCGTGCTCAATTCGGGCAAGATCTACCCATCCATTGGGGCCATGCCCGTACCAGTGCCCGTACCAGTACCTGGCAGTATTCTGTTGTGCGGCATTGGTGCAACTGTTACAGGTTGGCTACGCAAGCGAAAGACACTGTAGCCATTCCCCGCGCCATCCTCGGTAGACCTTTGAAATGGTGATTTAAACAGGGTATGCAGTGAAGCCACACACCCTGTTTAAGAGTTGTTCTAACTTACGTAGAAAGCATATATTCTTTTGTCATTAGTAACGTGCCTTCTTGATAAGTATTAGACAATAAAGCGGGGCAAACCTCCTCTTCCAGGGTAGGAAGTCCAAAATGCTCCTTCACGATGGACTGTTTTACCTTGATTTATTAAATATGGTGAAGCTAAGGGTGGGCTTAATGCTGCACCATTAGAACCATAAAGTTCCACCCCATAGGGACGTTCCGATACCCAACGCAACCCTTACCATTCTTGCCCAATACCAGCAGGAGGCACCGGAGGGTGTGCCATACGTTCTATTGACACAAGAGCGGTATGAGTGCATTCTGAAGCGTTGGCATAAAGTCAGGGCAGCAAAGCAAGAGTGGAAAAGCCCCTGGATGTACAACAATGTATTGCGCGATTTCCGAGTTCATGCAAGCAAGGCCAAGATTGGCCCTGATGATGGTAAGCTGACCTTTCACGGTCTCCGAAAGTCATGTGCCCGGAACTGGGCCGACTGTCTACCCGCCAACGTGGTCAAGCATTACCTCGGTCACAGCGACATCGCAACCACGAACACCTACTACTCCAAGATGGACGACCTGCACATGGACTACACGACCAAGGTCATGGATGAAATGTTAGAGGCTGAAAAGTTAAAAGCCTTAGACGCGCAACAGACGCGCGAGTACAAAATCTACGCAAAAAAAAGAAGATGATAGTCCTGAACCGACTTCATCGTCTCCTATAAGTCGTGCCAATAATGGCACTTCCAATTCTTAGGGTAAATCGGGGAGAGAGGAATCGAACCTCCGACCTCTGCGTCCCGAACGCAGCGCTCTACCAAGCTGAGCCACTCCCCGATCAGGGTTGCCAAACGACTGTGTGGCAAAGTCCATAACTATAATACATGGACAGGGTCAATGTCAATCACTGTTTTTACAGCCGGCTTCAGGGGCGGTTGCCTGCGAAGGCTGCTGAACAGAGACTGCAGTATGGCGGCCGTGGGCGCCTGAATCAGGATCTGGAGGCGGTGGGCCCTCTGGATGCGGCTGATCACAGGGGCCATGGGGCCGCGAACCTGGGCCTCGAGGCCCAGGGCTGCCAGGGTTTGGTCAATACGCTGACGCAGGCTATTGGCCGCGTTTTCCAGACGATCGAAGTGTTCATCACGCAGACCGATTTTGGCCATACGCCAGAAGGGGGGCAGGTTGCAGTCCTGTCTCAGTTTGAGTTCGGCCCTGGCAAATCCTTCAAAATCATGGTTTTTGGCGAATTGAATCGCGGGCTGATCCGGTAGCACAGTCTGCACAAACACGGTCCCATTCTTTTCCGAGCGGCCTGCCCTGCCTGCGACCTGTGAGATCAACTGGAAGGTCCGCTCATTGGCCCTGAAATCGGGCAGGAACAGGCTGGTATCTGCGCTGATGATGCCCACGAGCGTGACATTGGGGAAGTGCAGGCCCTTGGCCAGCATCTGTGTGCCGGCCAGGATGTCAATCTCCCCCTGGCCAAACTGCTTGAGAATCTGGTAATAGTCCTTTCCCGCCATGGTGTCACTGTCGATGCGTGCGGTGCGCGCGTCCGGAAATTTGGACATGAGCTCCTCTTCGAGACGCTGCGATCCCAGCCCGATCATGATCATATTCTTTTGACAGAGTGGACATTTTCTCGGCACCAGTGTCTGCGCCAGACAGTAGTGGCAAATGGCGAAGCCGTCGCCCATATGCGAGCCCGAGACCGTGGAGATCGGGGCCTGTTTCTGGTAGGATGACTTGTGGAAGGTCAGGGTCACATCGCAGTTGCGACATTGAAGTGTGTGCTTACACGAGGGACAGAATACAAAGTTGCTGTAGCCCCTGCGGTTGAGCAGCAGGATGGCCTGTTCTTTTTTGGCCAGGGCCTGATGGAGATGGTCACACAGGAGTCCGCTGAGCAACTGAAATCCACCCTTGGTCTGGGGCTCTTCCCGGATGTCAATCAAACGCATGTGCGGCAGGGGCAGGTCCATGACGCGTTTGGTCAGGCGCACCATGTGAAAGGCCTCTCTGTTCGTACAATTGACCAGGGTCTCCATGGACGGTGTGGCCGTGCCCAGCACGCAGTGGGCCTGGGCCAGGTGAGCCCGCTTGATGGCCAGATCCCTGGCATGATATCGCGGCAGGGTGTCCTGTTTGTAGCTGGACTCGTGTTCTTCATCCACCACGATCAGACCGAGTGTGGGCAGGGGGGCAAATACGGCAGAGCGTGCCCCCACCACGACCTGTGCCTCGCCTGTTCGGATAGACTGCCATTGGGCGTGACGCTGGGCCCCATTGAGACCGGAATGCATCACGGCCACCTGGCCAAAGCGTGCCTTGAATCGCTGAACGGTCTGCGCAGTCAGGGCTATTTCTGGCAGCAGAATAATGGCGCCCTTGCCCTGGGCCAGGGTCTCTTGAATCGCACGGATGTAGACCTCGGTCTTGCCGCTGCCTGTCACGCCGTAGAGCAGTGTCACTCCGAAACGTGCTGACTGGACCTGGGTGGTGATGTGCGCGAGCGCCTTGGCCTGATCCTCATTGAGCACCAGATTCTGGGGTTCCGGCACAAGCAATCCTTGGGGCAGGGGGGGCAGATCTTTGAAGACTGACCTGGTGGTGAAAAGCACCAGGCCCTGTTCAGCCAGGCGTTTGACAGGGGCGCCAGTGCAATGACAGGTCTGTTGGATATCCGTGCAGGGCAGGGCCGTGTCTTCCTCGTACGCCTGTTGTGAGTCGAGTGTACTGAGGACCTGCCTTTGCTTCTTGCCCTTGATCAGGCCCATCATCGACTGCCAATCCGCGGCCAGATACACGGCCTTTTCCTTTTTGGTACCAGCCCCGCGTTTCACGGCCCCGGGCACCATGGCAGCCAGGACCTGCCCCAGCGGACACACGTAATATTGACTGATCCAGCAGGCCAATTCCATCAGATCGGGATTCAGCAGGGGTTGATCATCGATCACGGAGTCAATCCGTTTCAGGCGATAGGACCTGCTGTGCCCTGAGGCCTCGCTCCGGGGTGGTTCCAGGCCGACACAATACCCGGTCACGAGTTTGTTTTTTCGGCCCAGAGGGACTTGAACACGTCGGCCCGGCTCAATGGGCCAGAGTTCGTTGGGGACGAGATAGGAAAATACCGTATCAGCCCCGGAATCAAAGGCCACCTGGATCACGTGATCGCAGGGTGTCTGAGGCTCGGATGAGGCCATCTCAAACAGGCTGGGTGTGGGGTCGGGCCGTGTCATGACCGGGACAGGCCTTCTTGCCGTCGTTTTCCGGAGAATGCCTTGACAATACGGCATTGAACCACTGCGAGGTGGTCTTTCTCCTGCCAGTTGACCATGATTCAATTCCTTTTAAATTTACCTGATTCCTGGGCGTTTTCCGGCCATTATAAACCATGGCGACACGGGCGTCACGCTTCATGCGCCCAGGAAACCTCGGAGTTATTCATGTTTTTTTGGGTCATTTGCCGATGGGATACATAGAATGACGAAAAAAATTGAGGTGCAATGAAAAGATTTCCTATGAGACAGATGTCAAAAACATTCGTGCTATGTGGTCAATTCTGTGTGGTTGTGATGTGTGTTCTTGTCTGCGGTTGTGGGCCCAAAGCCGTGGTGGTGGCCCCTCCTCCGGCGGCGATTGATCCCTACGGCGGGCTGAATGCCATGGATGCGGTCCTGCCCCCTTTGCAGGTGAGAGTGGGCGGGCGTTCACTCCAGAATCGGATCGTCCTGTACGATGTGCTGGGGCATGGGCCGGATACGACCCTGATTCTTTCGGCAATCCACGGCAATGAGGATGCAGGCACGCCCCTGGTCAAGCGATTGTCCCAGCATCTGCAAACCAATACCAGTCTATTGCTCGGCAGGACTGTGGTGATCATCCCGGTGCTCAATCCGGATGGCAGGGCCGCTCGGGTCCGGTATAATGCCCACGGCGTGGACCTGAACAGGAATTTTGAGAGTGCCAATCGTATCAATGACAAGGTCAACGGTTTGAAGGCCCTGTCTGAACCGGAAACAGAGATACTGGTCGACATTATCAGCAAGTATCAGCCCAGCAAGATTGTGACTCTGCACCAGCCTCTGTCCTGTGTGGATTACGACGGCCCAGGTCTGGGTCTGGCACAAGCCATGGCTGAGGCCTGCCCCCTATCCGTCAAAAAACTCGGTGCCCGCCCCGGCTCATTGGGGGCCTACACCGGTGAAGCCCTGCGTATTCCCACCATTACACTGGAAATGAATGACTCGGATTCATACATGAGCGATCAGGCCCTGTGGGATACCTATGGCGGGGCCTTGATTGCGGCGATACTGTACTGAGAAGGCCTACCGGAAGGTGAAGGATATTTTGGTGAACAGGCTCTGCGCAACATCCGGGTGCGCGGCGGTCTCGCCTTCACGGAGGTTGTTGTATACGAGGTACCACTTGGCGTCCTTGCGGAATTCCCATCCGTAGATCAGGCTGATGTTATGCACATTGGTGCTGCGGTGTTGGATGGAGCTTTTGAGCCACATGTCTTCCGTGAAGAAGTAGTCGAAAACCACACGGTTGAGCCAGAGCGTGTCACTGTCCCGACCGGGCTGTTCCTCTTCGAATCGGATGGTGAATTCATAGCGTATGGGCCAGCGTTCCATGGGTTGGAAGCGTTTGCCGAAGATGAGTTCGTCGTAGTCAACCTCCTCAAAGGTGCCAAACGCCCAACCCACATTCAGGGAACGCCAGTAGTCTGATTCGAATAGGGATACACCCAGGTCGGTGCGCGTGTTGTCATAGGGCGCGTGGAACTCGTCCTCATACCCGCCAAAGAAGCCGACATCATTTTGAAGCTCGACAGAGGTTCGGAAATTATAGTCCCTCAAAGCGGTTTCATGCTGATCGTCTTCATAATATCGCGTGCTGGAGTAGACTCTGAAGTTCTTATACCACTCGGTGCTGGAGCGAAGGCCGTACCCTGTGGTGACATAGGGTCCGAAGATGTTGCGGCGGGGGATGAAGCCGAGTACAGGATTGAAGTCTTTTGAAATCCCATCGTACCCCACGACAATGTCCCACGGGTATTTTTCATAGTTCAGAGAGGTGTGGCCCAGATAGTCCGCTCGATCCTTGGCCGCAGTATCGAGACCGCCGGGGAGCTGGTCGTCCGACACGGCCACCTGATAGCGATAGTGCCAGTCGTCACCCAGGTAGAAACTGCCGTCGTGACCGAGGGTGCGTGAGTGGCCTTGCTCAAATTCCGAGGCACTGAGAAAATAGCCGAGATTGGAATTCTGACCTACGCCCTGAAGGACCCTGAACACGGAGGAATTGCCCTCTCGCGTGATGTTGTTGTGTGTGGTGTCACCATAGAGGTTAAGAAAAGAGAATTTATTGTTGCCCCACTCACCACTGGCCTTGGTACCCGCGTCAATGTCTGTAAAACGGCGGCTGTAGTACAGGCGATTGGTCATTTGCAGCAGTTCGTCTCCCTCGCGAAAGAACAGGCGTTTCTCAGGGAGAAACCGTTCCGTGTCCCGCAGCTCGATGGTGTCAGCATCAGATTCGACCTGACCGAAATCGGGATTGAGGGTCCAGGCCGTGATCACAGAGGGCGTCAGGCGGAAGCTGACGTCAGCCCCGGTTTGGATATCCTGATGGGTTTCACCATTGTAGTCGACACGTGAACTAACATACGGTGTGACCTCCATGTTTCGGTCAAATTGGCTGTCTGCCAGATCGAGGCCGGTCACGTGCCCAAAGAATCTGGGTTTGTAGGTGTCGCTATCATTGTAACTCCAAAAGCTCGTGGTGTCCGTGCTGATGAGTTTGCGCGTAAAATTGATGCCCCAGGTCTGGTTGTCCGCTTGTTTGTAGTTCATGATGCCCAGGGGCAGCGACATTTCAAAGACCCATCGATCGTCATACATGCGGGCCTTGAGTTCCCATTCCGCAGACCAGGCCGTACTGAATTGGCCCGAGGGTCCTTCCGAGGCGTCCACACGCGTGCCCAGGGGGTTGGAGAAAAACGCGTACTTGGCGCGATGGCTGTGCGTGGGATCCAGGTGCACTTCCACCCAGTCATCGCCCTTAAAAGAGCGGTCTTCCCGGAGTTCAGACGCGTGGATTTCATCCATGTGATCGTCGAAGCATTCGACGGCAATGTAGATGTGGGTTTTTGTATAGGCCACGCGAACAGTGGTCTGCTGGTCTGCCGGCTTCCCGGTTCGCATGTCAATGAACTGGCTGGACACCTGGGCCTGCTGCCAGAAGGATTCATCCAGCACACCATCGACAGTGATGGGCATGTCCGTGTGAAAGGCCCGCAGGCTTGGCACGCGCGCGCCTGGATCATCGTGCGCCTGGGCCGTCGTGCCCAGAATCATCCAGAACATGAGGGCTGGCAGGAGAGGGCGGCGTATTAAATGGCATGCATGCGTATTCAAGAGGTTCCAGTAAGTCTCAAGGCGTCAAGTTGCATGTTTCTATAGAGAGACTTCACGTTATCCTATCCATACCCTTGATTGAACGATATCGCCAAGCCCAACAATCGACCCTATCATATAGGGAACAGGCCAGAAGTCCACCGAAAACACTCAAATTCGGAAACGAAACGCTGTTGTGCCGAATGCTGTGGGCATTGCCGGGTGGGTGAGCACGCGGCGTCTGCTTCCTGCAATACGTGATCTGGCCACTGAGACCTGCTGACCGTTCACTCAGGTCACGGTGTCGCGCTTGCGTGAGGACAGCAGGATCACGTTTCTCAGGCTTTCAGTGTCTCTGGCCTGCATCCATTGGTTTCGGAAGTCTTTTTGCTGGGCAATTTGAGCGATGGCCATGAGGGCCCTGAGGTGGTAGTTGCGCTCGTCACGACTGCCGACCAGGACAAACATCACATGCACGGGATCCGCCGTACTCGGGAAACGAATGCCCTGCCTGGATCTGACCAGAACCACGTCAAAGATATGCGTCCCTGCGACAATCACGTGGGGTATGGCCAGACCCGTTTCAATGACAGTGCTGGCCTCCTTTTCACGCTCAATAAACCGGTTCATCAGGGTCGCTTTGTCTGTGTGGAGGCGGGCTTCCAGATGTTCTGCCACCTGGGCGAACACGGTTTGGGATTCACAGGACTCCGGGACATCCAGGATCACACAGTGGCGGATGAGCTGGTCAAACCGATCTTCTATGATCTCGTCACGTTCCATCAGAATATCACGCAGTTCATTTTCGAGAGTGACGCTCTGAAGCGCCTTGTCCGTGACACGTTCTACAATATGCATGACTGCAGACGCGCGTTGAGATCGTTCTTTGGCATACAGGGTGTACCAGGCTGCACTGATCAGGAAGAATCCACTGGTAATGGACAGCGGCAAAATACCCATGTCCAGAATCAGGAAGAGATACACGGCAATGGTGGCTATGTGCAAATACGGATACCCGGGGGATCGAAATGCCGGCCTGTAGGATTGGATGCGGCTTTCACGCATCACAATCACACTGACATTGGTCAGGATAAAGAGCAGGATCTTGATCGTGGAGGCGGTCTTGACCAGAGACTTCAGATCCAGCCCCACAATCACGAGGATCATGAAGGCCCCTGTGAGCAGAATGCTGACGTACGGGGTGTGAAACCTGGGACTGATTTTACAGAGGAAGGGGGGTAAAAGACGGTCCTTGGCCATGGCCATGGGGGCCCTGGAGGCAGCCAGGATGCCGCCATTGGCCGTGGTGACAAAGGCGGTGATGGCAGCCAGGCCCAACACAAAGAAGCCGAGGCGGCCGGCCAATTGCTGAGCTGCCTCTGAGACCGGCAGTTTTGAAGCGGCCAGGACCTCGCCAGGCAAGACCCCGACAGTCACGGCAATGACACCGATATACAGGCCGGCGACCACCACACAGGCCGAGATCATGCCCAGGGGAATATTGCGGCCAGGGTTTTTTATTTCCTCGGCAATGCTGGCCACCTTGGTAATACCGCCAAAGCTCACAAACACAAGACCGGCTGTGGCAAAGATGGTGAGAAGGCCTTTGTCCAGATAGCCCCGATGACGGGCCACCTCAATGTGGCCGACGCCCATGGCCACAAAGAGGACCAGAATGGTGATCAGGATGGCCACCAGGATGAGCTGAAACCGACTGGTGTGCTTGACACTGACAATATTGATGCTGCAGAATGCCAGGCAGAATAACACACCCAGCCCCTTCATGAGCCAGCCTGGCAGGACAACCTGAGAGAACTGTGACACCACGACCTCTACCAGAAGCATCATGCCGACCACAGCAAACGCACTCTTCATGGCCAGGGAGAACCAGCCTGCCAAACCGCAGAACAGACCCCAGACGCCGCCCATGCTGCGCTCAACATAAAAGTAATCCCCACCTGCCTTGGGCATGGCTGTGGCGAGTTCCGCTTTGCAGAGTACGCTGGGGAAGACCATGACAGAGGCCAATGCATAGGCCAGGATCAAGCCAGGGCCGCACTGTGCGTAGGCCAGTGCAGGCAGGACAAACAGGCCCGAGCTGATCATGGCGCCCGAAGACACGGCAAAGACATCATACAGACCCAGTTCTTTTTTTAGTTCTGCCATTTTAAGCATTGCCCCTAACTTGGGTGTTCTGACGAAAATATTTTACTGATCAGGCCGGATATTGTCCCCAAAAAAATGGTTTTCACTTTTCAGTTGGCAGTAGGCTGGACGCGTGATTTAAAATAAGGTAAGTTAGGGGAAGTATGGAACAGTAACCTTGGCAAAAGGAGATGCCCGCGAGGGGGTGCAGCGTTGAGAACAATTACAATTGCAAATCCCAAGGGTGGATGTGCCAAGACCACAACTGCCGTGAATCTGGCCTATGCCCTGGCCCTGGACAAGACTCGCGTCCTGTTGGCTGATCTGGACCCTCAGGCCCATGCCACGCTCGGACTGGGGTGTTATGGGGAAAAATTGAAGCAGACCGTGTATGATCTGCTGGTCAATCCCCATGTGAAGGCCGGATCGCTGGTCTGCGAAACCACACTGACTCACCTGGATCTTTTGCCGTGTAATTCCAGGCTGGCCAAGGCGGAAATGGAGTTGGCCACCGTACTGGGCAAGGAGATGATCTTGGCGGAGCAGCTCAGAGGTCTTGAGAATGACTATGACCTGTGTATTGTGGATTCCCCCCCTGGTCACGGATTGCTGTCCACCTGCGCCCTGATCTGTGCCACAGATATCATTGTGCCGATTCAACCACATTTCTATGCCTACCAGGGGCTTCAGCGCACATTGGACCGTGTCAATGCCATGAAGAAGCGTTTTCATCCCTGCGATATTAATGTGTTGGGATTGGTCCTGACCCTGGTGGACGACCGGTCGGTCATGACCCGGCGGATCAGGGACGCGATGCATGAGACCTTCGGGTCTCTGGTGTTCGAGTCAGAGATTCACAGCAATGTCGCCGTGTCTCAGGCACCGGAAAATGGCTGTTCCGTGCTGGCCTTTGATCCTCAATCCAGAGGGGCGCACGAATACAAGGCCCTGGCCGGTGAAGTACGAATGCGTCTGTTCAGCGATTCCTGAAAGGCCCTTGAATTTCGGTATTTCACTTGTCTGCCGGGGGCGCATGACTATAATGACCGACTCCAGGCTCGGACCGAAGACCGATTGTTTACACAGAGCCTGTGAGTGCGTCGAGTTTTAACAGAGAATAGATTTTGGAGACCGCTTGAACGTGTCAAATGCACCCAGAGCCAATGCCGTCATCGGTCAGTCCGGTGGCCCCACTGCTGTGATCAATGCCTCACTCGTGGGCGTGATTGAGCAGGCCTGTCAATATGCTGAAATCCGGAACCTCTATGGTGCGGTTCATGCGGTCAACGGGATTGTCAATGAGCAGTTCATTGACCTCAAAACCGTGAGCAGGGGTGAATTGGAACTGGTCGCTTCCAGTCCCTCCTCTGCACTCGGGTCCAGTCGTGACAAGCCTGACCAGGCCTACTGCGAGAGGATCTTTGAGGTGTTCAAGAAGCGGGATGTGCGTTACTTCTTTTATATTGGCGGCAATGACTCTGCCAATACAGCACACATCATCAATGAAATGGCGGCCCGCGTGGGCTATGACCTGCGTTCGTTCCACGTGCCCAAGACCATTGACAATGACCTGCTCGTCACGGACCACTGTCCCGGGTATGGCACGGCTGCCACCTTTGTGGCCAATGCCTTGATGGGCGATGACCTGGACAATCGGGCCTTGAGCGGTGTCAAGATCGACGTGATCATGGGCCGTCATGCAGGCTTCCTGACAGCGGCTTCCGCCCTTGGCCGTCAACGCGACGACGATGGTCCCCATCTGGTGTATGTGCCTGAGCACGGCGTGTCCATGGATCAGTTCGTGTCGGATGTGGAGGCTGTGTACAGGCGATTGGGACGTTGTGTGGTGGCTGTGAGCGAAGGCATTGCAGACACGGATGGAGAGACCTGGGCCAAGAAACTCGCAGACAATGCAGAAGTGGATGCCCACGGCAATATCCAACTGTCAGGCACCGGCGCGCTGGCAGACTTCCTGTCAGGTCAGGTCAAGGAGAAGCTGGGCATTGGTCGTGTGCGTGCAGACACGTTCGGCTATCTGCAGCGAAGTTTCGCAGGGCTGCAGTCCAGGGTGGATGCCTCTGAAGCGCGGGAGTGCGGGCGCCAGGCCGTGGAATTTTCCATGCAGTATGAAAGCGGCTCGGTGGCCATGATTCGTACAGGGGATGGGGCGGACTATGGTGTCAGGTACGAACGCACGGATCTGAGCAGTGTCGCGGAAAAGACCAAGTCACTGCCCAGGGCGTTCATCAATGCCCAGGGAAACCATGTCACGGACGCGTTCATCCAGTATGCCCTGCCCTTGACCGGCGGTCTGGTCAAGACCGGATACCTGGGCAATAGACCGAGGGTGTGATGTCAAATTCTTAATGCTTAATTTTAAATTCTGAGTTTGAAGGCACTGTTTCGCAAACCAATAACCAATAACCAATAACTAATCCGAAGGATTATCCATGCCAAAGACAAAGATCGTTGCGACCTTGGGTCCTGCCTGTGCTGATGCGGTTGCCATCTTGTCTTTGATTGAGCGGGGGGTGGACGTCTTTCGCATCAACTTCTCTCAAGGCACGCTGGATCAGCATCTCGCCTATCTGCACGCCCTGAATCAGGCACGTCAACAGGCAGATCGTATTGTGGCCCTCATGGGGGATCTCTGTGGTCCCAAGATACGGACGGGCCCCATGGAGCCGGATGCCCAGACCGTTGAAACCGGTGAGCTCGTGATCATTGAAACGGCGTGCGACAAGGGCACGGTGCATCACTTTGGTACCAACTACGAGCACTTTGTCACGGACGTGCGTGTGGGCCACAGGGTGTTTATTGACGACGGCAAGGTGTTACTCAAGGTGGTGCAGCAGGACGATGCCAAGGTGGTGTGTGAGGTCCTTCTGGGTGGCGTGCTCAAGAGTCGCAAGGGCATCAACCTGCCCGATACTGTGGTCAGTGCCCCGTCCATCACGGACTACGACTGGCAGTGTGCCCAGTGGGCAGTGGCCCATGAACTGGATTTTCTGGCCTTGAGCTTTGTACGCTCCGTGGATGACATCACGTCTTTGCGTCAATTCCTCACCAAAGCCGGGTCCGAGATCAAGATTGTGGCCAAGCTGGAAACGCCGCAGGCCATTGAACATCAAAAGGAGATCATCCTGGCCAGTGACGCCACGCTGGTGGCACGCGGTGACCTGGGTGTGGAAATGAGCCTGGCATCTGTGCCCCTGATGCAGAAAGACATCACGCAATTCTGCAGGCACGAGGGCAAGCCCGTGATTGTGGCCACACACATGCTTCAGAGCATGATCAGTAGTCCCACAGCCACGCGTGCCGAGGTCTCTGATATTGCCAATGCCATCATGGATTATACGGATGCGGTTCTGCTGTCCGGTGAGACGGCCATTGGCATGTATCCGGATCGCACCATTGACATGATCAATGATATTGCGGCTGTGACTGAAACGTATCTGGACCGGACTGTCAATGTGCATCCCCACGGGGTGTCGGACAAGGCCTTCACCCAGACCGCGATCATGGCAGCCTGTGCAGGCCAGATTGTGGATGACATTTCAGCGAAGCTCGTGGTGGTGTGGTCGCAAGCCGGCGGCACCGCGCAGTTCCTGGGTAAGACCCGTGTGGACGTGCCCATCCTGGCCATGAGTTCGAGTCTGTTGAGCTGTCGGCAGATGTGTCTCAATTACGGAGTGATTCCGTATTATCATGTGATGCCAGAGACCATTGAGCAGTTTACTCAGCTCGTGGATCGCGTGGTCAAGGACAGAGGCCTGGCTCAGGCAGGCGACAAGATCGTGCTGGTCACAGGCCAGCCCCTGGGCGGCGAAGGCACCACCAATGCCATTGTCGTCTATACGGTGACCCCTGCGCCGCCCGACTAGTCCCTGGCCGCTAATTCCTAGTCCCTGAAAAAAAATGGAGATCGCCATGAAGCGTATCACGCATTTAATTGTTACCCTCCTGATGGGCTTGACTGTCACAGTGCAGGCACAGCCCCCTTCGCTTGACCAGGCCATCAAGCAGGTGTACCCGGCACTGGTCCGCCTGGATGTGGTGTCCGTGGTCCCGGATGACGGGCGTTTGGCAAAACGCCGCAGTTTCGGCAGTGGTGTCATTATTTCCAAAGAGGGCCATGTTATTACCAACCACCATGTGGCAGGCAAGGCCATTGCCATCACCTGTCGACTGTCCGATGGGACCCTGGTCCCTGCCGCACTCGTGGGTACGGATCCCCTGGCCGACATTGCTGTGGTGCAGTTGACACCGGATTCGGATGAAAAAGAACAGACGTGGCCTGTTGCGCACTTTGGCAATTCCGATGGGGTTCGGGTGGGCGATGTGGTCTTTGCCATGGGCAGTCCTGCGGCCCTGTCCCAGTCTGTGACAAGAGGCATTGTGAGCAATGCCGCCATGATTTTGCCGGACATGGCCAGGCGCTCAGGGGGCACGCTGCTGGACGGCGAAGACGTGGGCGGTCTGGTCCGCTGGATCGGTCACGATGCGATCATCTTTGGCGGCAACAGCGGGGGGCCTCTGGTGAATGAGCAGGGGGAAATTATCGGGATTAATGAAATCGGGATCGGCAGCCTGGGCGGGGCCATTCCAGGCAATCTGGCCCAATCCGTGGCGTCTCAGTTGATTGATACCGGCACGGTAGAACGCAGTTGGATTGGCATCACCTATCAGGCCAGGTTTCCGCATTCACCCAAGGGTGTCCTGATCGGCGGCGTGGTGCCGGGTTCTCCTGCCGAGGGCGCAGGGCTCAAGTCGGGCGATTTGATCACCACGTATGATGGCACGCCTGTGGATTGTGTGACCGACGAGGATCTGCCGCTGTTCAATGCCATGCTTTTGGCCGTCCCTGTGGGGCAGACTGTGACCATTGAGTATGAGAGACAGGGCGATGCGATGCAGACCCGGTTGACCACACAGTCGCGTCCCAAGGTACTGCTGGATCCCAAAGAGTTCAGAGATTGGGGTATGGTGGCTCGCGACTTGACACCCATGCTGGCCTTGGAACTCAAGCAGGTACAGACGCAGGGTGTATTCATCACCAGCCTGCGTCCAGGCGGCCCCTGTGCGACAGCCAAGCCGGAACTCGAACCCGGAGATGTGATCGTGTCCGTACAGGATCAACCCGTGGCCTCACTGCAGTCCTTGCGCACGCAGACAGAGACCCTGCTGGGCGAGGCGTCAGAGCGTCTGCCTGTGACAGTGACGTTCATCCGGAAAAACGATGAGTATGTCTCTGTGGTCAGAATTGGATCAGAGCAGGACAATCGAAATGTGGGCTCAGTGCAGAAGGCCTGGCTGCCCGTACGCACCCAGGTCCTGACGCGTGACCTGATCAAGGCCATGGATCTGCCCGTGTCACGGGGAACCCGTGTGATTCAGGTGTTCAAGGGACACTCCGCAGAACAGGCAGGCCTTCAGGTGGGTGATATCCTGGTCAAGCTCGACGGCGCGCCCCTCACGGCCTCCAATGTGGGAGACTCTGACAACCTGAATCAGAGGGTCAGACAGTACCCGGTGGGGTCCGAGGTGGCCATTGAACTGCTCAGGCAGGGCAGGCCCATGACCGTGACCGTGACGCTTGAGGTGTCTCAGGAAACCGTGTCTCAGATGGCGCGGTACGAGAGCACGCTGCTGGAACTGTCTGTCAGGGACATTGCCTTTGACGATCGCGTGGACCTGCAACTGGAACCCGATCAACAGGGGGCGTATGTGGAACGGGTGCAAAGGGCCGGCTGGGCGGACCTGGCGGGCATTGTACCCGGTGATTTGATCCTGTCCATTGACGGCCAGAGCACACCCACCGTGCAGGAGGTCAAGGCAGTCCTGGAAAAAGCGGAGACCCAAGAAATCGATAGCCTGGTGTTTTTTATGCAGCGCGGCATCTACACGCAGTATGTGCAGGTCAAAATAAAAAGAGACTAATTCAGACTAAAGGACTATTCCATGAATCGACCCATCAGCCTCCTGGTATTGTGCGTGACTGTGCTGACCTCAGTTTGTTTTTCGGATGAATCGAGTTATCAGAAGAATGCCAGAATGGTGGTCCAGACCTACGGCCCTGGTTTGGTCTGGGTCAGTGCCACCACCAAGGTGGATATTCCCGATCGAGGCGTGCAGGAGAAACGCGGCGATTGTCTGGGCGTGATGATCCACGAATCCGGATTGACCCTGGTGTCCCTGAACTACTTTGACCAGAGCCAGTTGATTACCTCGGCCATCCGCCGGGGAGACCCGGACGTGACACCCTCTGTGACAGTGAGTGACATTCTCATCACCCTGGACACGGGTACGGAAATGGAAGGCAAGCTCATCTTCAAGGATCCGGACCTGGACCTGGCCTTTATCCTGCCGGACCCAAAGGAGGCTCAGGACCACGCCCCCTTTACCCTGTTCAGTCTGGAGGGCGACGGCAAGGCGCAGATCATGGACCGTATCATAACCCTGGGCCGTCTCGAGGAGGCCTACAACCGCCAGCTCGTGGCCATGCCGGCCTATATTGCCTCGGTGATCACCAAGCCGAGGACCTATTACTACACCAAAGAAGGTGTGCCAGGCACCCCTGTATTCAATGAAGCCGGTCAGTTCATCGGCGTCTGGGTGACACGTTTCAATCCCACCATCGGCCCCAGTTCCATCCGCCCCATGATCCTCCCTGTCACGGACATCAAACCCATTGCAGAACAGGCCATCAAGGCGATACCGAAAGAAGAGTGATCAGA
>JAIPFM010000119.1 GCA_021736645.1 Phycisphaerae bacterium
CTCAGACCGGCGCAACTCTGTTTCAGCGCCTGGTCGAGCCCGAGGTGGTGGGCGTGCTGTCTGCGTGGGATCAGGATGCCGAGGTGCCGGTGGAGTCTGCGATCATGCCCGGGGCGGTCATCCGTCTCAAAGCCTCTCAGGCCCAATTGACCGTGCTCAGATATGTGCCCGATTATTCGGTGGACAAAGACACCAAGGCAGTGGTCAGTCTGGGCACCGAACCCGTGAATCCGGCAGTCCAGGTAAGGGCCGAGATCCATGGGCAGATCTTCGAACGCTGGGTGTGGTCCAGATTTGACGATCCTCCCCATTCGAAGATCGAGTTTCCTGTACGCGTCTCCTTTGCCTGCACAGAACTGGGCCCCCAACCGGACGGCAAGTATCAACTGCTGACGGTCCCGGGGTGCGCTCCCAAAATGCTGTCGGTTCGCCAGGGACACCGAGTGCTGGATGAGGTGACACCCGAGACGCCATTTGGATTCACCCATCCGGACTACACCGTGACAGTCAAGCAGGTCCGGTGCGGCGCACACATCAAGACGGTCTGGTTGAATCGAACGAATCGGTTGATCAGGCCAGCCCTGGTGGCGACATTGCGCAGTCAACTGATCGAGCAGGAAGTCGTTCTCGAATTTAATAAACCCTACCACTTTAAAACGGACAGTGGTACCCTGGTGCTCGTCTATCGTCGCATGGCAGATAGGGTGGGATTGGGGCCATCAGAAGAAATGAAAAGGATGGATTCATAGCATGAGTATAGACTTTGACAGAGGAGCGGTTATGTCAGGCGTAATCAGCAGGCATGGAATTGAATTGGGACTTGTTGTGATGTTGTGTGTGAGCACCATGACCCTGGCCGTAGAAAAACCGGTCACGCCGCAAACGACCTGCGTGACAGAGGAGTGTCATGCCTCCTACAAGACACAGGCCGTGGTGCATGGCCCGGTGAGCCTGGGCGAGTGCAAGAGCTGTCACGATTCGGACAATCCTGCGGAACACACGTACAAGATGACCCGGGAAGGGCGAGATCTGTGTGAGTACTGCCACCTGGATCCGGCCGCAGAGCAGAATGTGCACGAACCCGTGGCCAAGGGGGACTGTCTTCAGTGTCATGATCCGCACAGCAGTGCCAGCAAGTTCCTGATGCGAAAGGATTCCGTGGCCCTGCAGTGCGCTGAATGCCACAAGGTCACTGAAGGCAAGAAGCATCTGCACGGTCCCACGGCCATGGGGGAATGTTCAATCTGTCATGCGGCGCACAGCAGCGAGAATGCCTCCCTCCTGACCATGAAGCCCACGGACCTCTGTGTGGCGTGTCACGTGGTGACCCAGGAAGAAATTGCCAAGTTTGAATTTGTGCACGAGCCGGCCAAGGGAGATTGTATAGGATGCCATGATCCCCATGGCGCGGAGACCACGAAGATGCTCAAGGGCGATGCGCCCGACCTCTGTTATGCCTGCCATGAGGCCGTTCAAACAATCGCAGAGAACTCCAAGCATCAACATGGGGTGGTGCGTGAGGCAGGCGGGTGTCTGAAATGTCACACGCCGCATGCATCCACGGTCCGCTATTTGATGAAGGACAATCCTGAGACCCTGTGCCTGAATTGTCATGCTGAGCCTCAGGCCATCAGTGCCGATGAGGTGCTGCCCTCATTTACCTCCGAGATAAAGGACAAGAAGTTCCTGCACGGTCCGGTTCAGGACAAGACCTGCAGCGGGTGTCACGTGGCGCATGGCAGCGACAATCATCGTTTGCTCCAAAAGGCCTACCCGGAGCTGTTTTATGCCCCCTATAACCCGGAAAACTACGCCTTGTGCTTTAGCTGCCATTCGGAGAGTATTGTCCAGGATGCCAAGACCATTGACCTGACCGGGTTCAGAAATGGTGATATGAATCTGCATTACCTGCATGTCAACAAGGCTGAACGCGGACGTACCTGCAGGGCCTGTCACGAAACCCATGGCAGTAATCTGCCCTCGCATCTACGTGAAGCCGTGCCCTATGGTATGTGGAATATGCCTCTGGGCTTTACCAAGAACGAAGACGGTGGGTCCTGTTCTTCAGGCTGTCATATGCCCAAGGAATACAATCGCATCGCCCCGGTGGATTACACGTCGTCCCAAGCGGCACCGTCAGGAAACGCACCTATTTAAGAGACCGACTCGGATCAGAAACTAGTCAAGGGAGTGATCGTTAATGAATAAAACATGCATGCATGCTCTGGTGGTGCTGATGCTGGTGGTGGCCGGAATCCTGCCGGCTGTGGCAGCGGGATCCCGTCGAGTCCAACCAGGCGATGTCGCGCCTGAGTTCTCTGTGCGGGATCTGGCCGGTCAGACCTACACGTACACACCTCAGGGTGAAAAGGCCTTGATGGTCATGTTTCTGTCTGCCAAGCAGGCCAGTTCCTTCAAAGCGCAGACAGACCTGGTGCGCATTCTGGGCGGGATTCAAGAATCCGCCAAGGCGATGGACGTGGTGATCGCCCTGGATGATCCCAATGCGTTCAGTTCCTTGACCCGTCTGAAGCCGGAGTATGCAGGGCAGATGGTCGTCACATTGGATGAGGATCATCACCTTTGGGGCCGATTCGGGGCCATTGCCATGCCCACGTTGGTGGTGGTGAACACGCAGGGCCAGGTGGTGGGCTTTGAGGCAGGGTATGGGTACAACTTTTCACCGGTCATACACGATTACGTGAACAAGGCACTGGGGCTGGAAACCAATGCGACCCAGGCATCCCTGACTCAGGTGGATACGGTCTCCAACGGTACCCAGGCGGCCAAGCTTTCACGCCTGCTCAAGGCTGCAGACATGATGGCTGCCAAGGGACATCTGGAGGTCGCGATCGTGGAGGTCAAGAAGGCCAGCGCTATGGATCCCAACGCCATAGACATACGGCTGGCTCTGGCTGAGCTGTACTGCAAAGCCTCCAAAGGGCAGGAAGCCTTAGACACACTTCAAGACATTAAGGGACGCAGCCCGTCTCAGAATGCGAAAATACTGCTGATTTCCGGATGGGCTCATCGACAGATGGGGCATCTCGACAAGGCCCTGGACGTGTTGGTCCGTGCCACGGAACTGGCACCCCGTGATGCACGCGTGTTTTACGAGTTGGGACGCATTTATGAGTTAAAAGGCCTGAAAGACGAGGCACTCAACGCCTATCGCCATGCCTTGACTCTATTATTCTGACAGCATCTGGCGTCTCTGTTCCCAGATATGGTAGGGGGGGGATGCCTCCCTCCTGGAAGTGAGAAAAAAGGGGTGGAGCGACAGCGGTGTTTTTGCCAAAAAGGCATTTTTCAGTGCAAATAAATGCGATATTTTGGGCGTAAACGGTGTTTCTGGGGTGGAATACTGAGAGGCCTTCAAGTTGGCATATGCATTGCTTGTTATTTTTGTTATAATGGTTAAAATGTTGTAAATGTCAAAGATCCTTGGAGGTCTCTAAGATGAGAAGATCGTTAGTGTTAGTCATCGTTTTGATCGTGGGTGCCGGTGTTGTCCTTCTGAATTCGTCGAGGGCTGCGATCACTGGATCATCGCATGATTTCAGTACAGCGAACTGGAATTTTGGCGGCGAAATTTGCCAGCCTTGCCATACACCGCATGATGCCAGCCTGGACATCGCGGGATCACCTCTATGGAACCGTCAGTCGACCTCCGCTACATTTCAACTGTATGCCAGTCCGTCGTTTGACGGCAGCAGCACGATCCAGCAACCCAGCGGCACCTCCAAGCTGTGTTTGAGCTGCCATGACGGGACTGTCGCGCTGGACAACTTCGGCGGATTCACGGGCGGCAACAACTTCGCATTCCTTCAGGTGGGGACGGACCTGCGCAACGATCACCCCATTTCTTTTGTGTATGACTCTGCTTTGGCGACCAAGGATCCGGGGCTGTATGATCCCACGACACAGAATTCCGGATTGGGCAGTACCATCCATATGGACCTGCTGCACGAAGGAAAAGTCGAGTGCACCTCCTGCCACAACGTGCACAATGAATCCGGTGCGGATTACCTTCTGGTCAAGAGCAATGCAGGCAGTGCACTGTGTCTGACTTGCCACAATAAGTAAGCCGTTGAGGTGAGCCTCGTTGGCCAGGGGTCTCACCACTCATTTTGGCTTTGATTCCCTTCCCGTTGTATCGACCTTACGGCTGTTCTTATCGGTCCCTTTAGAGCCAAGGACCATGCTGGACCATGTTTTTCTAACGTGGCCCAGACGGGGTGCCGATAGGAGCTCATATGACGAATGTAAAGTTATACCATTTCAGTGGGTTAGGTCTGTTTGGACTGTGGATGAGTGTCTGCCTGTTGGCAGGCTGCCAGAAATCCGAAACAGCCCCTGATGATCCACTGGCGTCTGCGGGGGGCGCCGTCACAGAGAATCATACCTTCTATCCCAAGGCCCCGGATCCGCCTCGTCTCCAGTTTCTTGCGTCCTTTACCACCTCTGGCGATCTGGGCTCCGATCAGACGCGCAAGGTCAGCGGATTTGAGCGTTTTGTCCTGGGGGAAGAGAAGCCCCTTCAAGACCGAATACTCAAACCCTATGGTATCGCCTTGTCCGAGGGCAAGCTGTATGTGTGTGACGTGCAGAAACGCGTGGTGGAGGTGCTGGATTTCAAGGCCAGGACCTTTGGGTATCTCAGTAAAGAACGCCGTATGACCAATCCCGTCAACCTTCGTATTGTCAATGGCATCAAGTATGTGGCGGATCCCACGGCCGGCCAGGTGTTTGTGTTCGGTCGGGACAATGAACTCAAAACCATGCTCGGCAGTGATCTGGATCTGGAGCCCATTGACCTGGAGGTGAGTGGTCGTACCTGCTATGTCACAGACAAGAAGACCAATCAAATCGTGGCGATTGATATCTCCACGGGCCAGGTGACTCAACGCATCGGCAAGGCCGGTGACGAACTGGGTCAGTTCGTGCTCATTGGTGACATGGCCCTGGACACGGCAGACAACATTTATGTGACGGATAAACTGCTCGGGCGCATCACCAAGTTCAATGCCCAAGGCCTGTTTCAAACGAGTATTGGCCGGGCAGGTGACAGTATCCATCATTTCGTCCGTCCCAAGGGCATTGATGTGGACAGGGAGGGACGCATCTGGGTGGTGGATGCAGCCCCCGAAGTCGCCAAGGTGTACAATGCCGAGGGACAATTGCTGCTCTATTTCGGCTTTCCCGGCGACCAGCCGGGCAGCATGAATCTGCCGGCTTCCATCCTGGTGGACTACGATCATATCGACTTATTTCGCAAGTATATGGCAGTCGGCGCGGAGCCGGAGTTTCTCGTGTTTGTGTCCAATCAGTACGGGGAGAAAATAAACGTGTATGCGTTTGGTACATTCCCGGTACAGGCACAGGCCATCGAACAGGCCAGACAGGCTGCCATGTCAGACCCAACGATTCTGCAGAAAACGCCTGAACCCACACGGCCGCCGGACCGCCCCGTGTTGACCCCGATTCCGCTGGACTCACAGCCTGTGGCGGAGCCTCAGCCGCAGCCCGGTCAGATGTCCAGCGAGCAGCGCATGCAGGCCATTGCCAATCTGTATTATCAGAGCATGCATCTGTACAGAAACCGTCAATACAAAGAAGCGCGTCCTGGATTTGAAGCCGTACTGAACAGCGGTTTGGTGCCGCTGCCCATGGCCAGGACGATTCAAATGTACTTAATTGAAATTGACAAGCGCATGGCCTCAGGCCCATCCGGCTTGCAGTAGGTTTTGGGATCACGGAAAGGTCGGGGAAACAAGCGTGACGCGTTCAGGATTGAGATGGCTGGTGTATGTTTCTGTGTTGGCAGGATTGGCCTGCCTGGTCAGTTGTTCTGACACAGAACGCCATCGGGCTCTTTCCTTCTGGTTTGACGGCGTACCGCCTCTGCCCGGTCAGACGGTGGATGAGACCGTGGCTGACGACACCCCCAGTTCACCCCGTAGACGCATTGAACCCCAATGGTTCTTACACGAACCTCAGGCCGACTGCGAACGCTGTCATGGCGATCAGAAACAAAAGAATTTTTCGAGGCAGGTCAATCTGGTGGCGCCTGTCCCGACATTATGCTACGGGTGTCACGATATGCCCGGCGCACAGGACGGCTGGGTGCACGGACCTGTGGCGTCAGGCCAGTGTGTGCTGTGTCATGAGCCGCATCGCGCACTCAATCCCCATTTGCTGAAAAAGGCTGAGCCGCAGATATGTTTCCAGTGTCATGAGGCATCAACCATCAAGACCCTGCCCGGGCATGATCGGGCCACCTATGACACCTGTCTGGATTGCCACGCAGGGCATCACAGTGCTGCCAAGCATCTCCTGAAAACGGGGTCCGTGGTGTCCGGTGCGCGTCAGGGCCGTACTGAGCCCACAGGCGATCCTCAATTTGATGCCTTTGTGGCTGCCGCCAGGACCAACATTCAATCCGGGCAGAGTCCGTCGGATGCACTGGGTGTGGTGGTCCAACACATTGACAGGTTGGAACTGGAGCAGGCCCGTGCTGCCTTGATGGCCTTTCGGCTGGATATGTCCTACGCGCAGGAGGATCGTGTGCGTGTGCTGGACCTTGAGGCGCAACTTGAGGCGGCTGAAAAAAGTGTGGCCGGTCAGCAGCAAACAGATCGTCGCAAGCGTGCTGAATTGATGGCCCAGTTGTACTATAACAGTGTGAATCAGTATCGAGCCGGGCAATTGCAGGAGGCCAGATCCGGGTTTGAAAAACTCCTGACCAGTGATGTGGTGCCTGGCACCATCAAACAGGCCATCGAACAATATCTGGCAGAGATCAACCAGCGTTTGTCTAAAGAACGGACCTATTGAAACCCATGACCATACACTGCCTTATCTTGAATAGCATGAAACGCATCGGGACTCTGCGTCTCGTGCTGGTGTGCGCCCTGGTTCAGGTCATGGGAGTGTGTGGATGCCGTACCCAGGTAGGTGGTCAGGAACGCGACTTCATTCACAGTGAACCCTTGACCGGTGAATTGGAACTGGGCGTGGAAAAACGAACCGACTCCCAGGGTACCGCGGGTGACATCCGGAAGTACGATACCCTGAGTTTTGAAGAAATCATGCGTGTGAAAACACAGGGTGATGTGTATCACCCGGATTTTTTCACCTACCTGGCAGGGGTCGGCATGGGCCTGACTCAGCACAAATTTGAATTTGACGGCCAGACAGACCGTGAAAGCGGCACGCTCGAAGAATACAATGTGTCCGGCAATCTGCTGCCTCAAAAGCCGTATCCCCTGACCTTTAACCTGGATAAATCCGAGGAGACCATACCCCGTCAGTTTGCCAGTTCCCTGTTGAGCGAACGAAAAGGCAGCAATGTGGCATTGGCGCTGCGTTCGGACTGGCCCATGAGATTTCAGTACGGCCAGAGCGACACCCGGCAACAGGGGCTCAGTGCAGTAGACCAGGATCTGTTCCTGCGGGAAGACCAGCAGTTCAGCTATGCCCTGGATCATAGTTTCGGCAGGCAGTCTGACATGAGCTTTGACTTTCAACGCATAGAGACGTCCCAGTGGCAGGGCCCCACGAACATCGAGCGCCAGGAGAATACCTACGGTCTGTCGCATCAATGGGCCAGTGGACCGGACAAGAAGGTTCGGGTCGACTCCTTTGCCAATTACCTGGATCAGGGCGGAGACTTTGAACTCCAGCGTCTGCTCTGGCAGGAGCGAGTCACCCTGAAACATACGGACACCTTTCAGACCCACTATCATGCTTCGTATCATGATGCCGAGCGCCCCACCTCCAAGAACAATGAACTTCGAGGTGAAGCCGGATTTACGCACAGACTGTACGAAAGCCTGGTGACCACAGGGTCCGTGTTTACGTCAGATGCGGATCTGGGCAACAACGTGGACATGACGCGTGTCGGGGGCAATGTGGGCCTGGACTACAAAAAGAAGAATCCGCTGGGCACACTCCTGGCCTACTATGGCTACAGCCTCTTGAGCCTGGACCAGACCGGGGGCAGTACCATTGTGAGTGTGACGGATGAGCAGCATGCTTTTAGCCTGACCGGGTCCATGCTCATCCGTCTGGACCGGGCCAATATAAATACGGCATCCATTGCGGTGAGGAGCGAAGATCGACTTACGACGTTTAGTGGGTACACAGTGACGCAGACCAACGGTATCACGGAAGTGCGCATACTCCTGGGTGGTGATATCGCCGTGATTGGCGATCAAACACTGTCATTCGACTACGACTGCGTCACCGAGCCTCAGCGTCAGGAAACCTCCAATGTACACAGCGTGCGTCTGCGTCAGAGATTCCCCTTCGGCATTTCCACCTATTATGAATTTCAGGATCGTGCAGAAACCGTGACCTCTTCGGATGCGTCCATTATCCCGGATGAATTCAGGGTTAACCTGTTCGGCGCGGACTATACCCACAAGGGCCTGCGTTTGCTGGCTGAATACAGAGACGAGCAGTCCACACGCATTCCCTCGAAAACCAAGCGTGTGGAAGGGAGTTATCTGGTGCGTCTGGACTCGGACACACGGGTGAGCGTGTACGCGGCAAACAGTTGGATTGATTATTCCACGGAACCCCTTTATGATGTCAGTATGATGACGGTAGGCAGTGATGTGTCCACTCGGCTGACAGACACCCTCCAATTGAAGGGGGGCGCGGATTACCGGTTTGAAGATGACTCCAGGCAGGCTGAGACACGGGGATTCCAGTGGGATGCTGAATTGGCCTATACCTACAGGCAGCTCAGCGCCAGGATCGGTGCAGAGTTCAACAAGCTGAATCGTCTGGATCACGAGCGCGACAGTGCGTTTGTGTATATGCGTTTAAAGAGAATGTTCTGATCCCGCAAAGGATGGCACTGAGACCATGAAACAGAGAATCATACGACCTGTACTCCTGGGGCTGACCCTGTGTCTGGCCATGGCAGGATGCAGGACCCGTCAACGTCCTGTGCTTCAGCAAACCACGGACCAGCCTCTGGTCTGGCCGGCGCCCCCCGACATCCCCCGCATTCAGTATCTCGGGACGGTGAGCACGGAAAAGGATCTCAACAAGTCTCGATCCATGCTGGAGGGTCTGGAAACCCTGATCTTCGGGCAGGGGGATCTCGGGGTACTCATGGCCCCCTCAGACGTGACACTCAGCCCCCCGGGCCGGCTCCACGTGGCAGACAGTGCCGGGGGTGTGATCCACCTGTTCGACTACAACGAGAATCGATACACCCAGTTCGGCGCCATGTCACAGGGCAAGACGCTCCAGCGTCCCGTGGGATTGACGCCAGTGGGTGAGTATGTGTATGTCACGGACAGCCAGGCCCATTGTGTGTGTGTGTTCGAATGGGACGGCAAGTTCGTGACGTCTTTTGGTGAGAGCCTGTTGATCAGGCCGTCCGGCATTGCCTATCATGCGGGCAGGCAGGAGGTGGTGGTGGCCGACACCGGGGATCACAACTTAAAGATCTTTAGCGCATCCGGCAAGTATCTGCGCACCCTGGGCTCGCGCGGTGTGAATCCGGGCCAATTCAATTTTCCCACGCACCTGTGGATCGACCGGGAGGGTGCCCTGTTTGTCAGTGACACCCTGAATTATCGCATTCAGATCCTGTCCGCTTCAGGCCAGGCCTGGTCCGTATTCGGCGAACACGGCGATCGGCCCGGCTATTTTGGCCATCCCTGCGGTGTGGCCACGGATCGCTATGGTCACATCTATGTGGCGGATCGGCAATTTGAGAACATTCAGGTCTTTGACCGAAACGGTCGCATCCTCCTGACCTTTGGGCGGGAAGGCAGGGAACGGGGAGAGTTCTGGCTGCCGTCCGGTGTATTCGTGGATGATCAGGACTGGATCTATGTGGCAGACACCTTCAACAAGCGTATTCAGGTGTTCAAGTTCCTGGAGACTTCCAATGAATAATCGAACTATAGGATTGGCTTGGCTCATTGTGACTCTATGCACGCTCACGGCCGGTGCCCAGGTGTCGTCCCGAAGTGTCATGGGCTCGCCGCACGATCTGTCCGCGTCGACCGGATCGGATGCGTGTCGGTTCTGTCATACACCGCATGGCGTGTCCCCCAAGACCGTGCTCTGGAATCAGCCCCTGTCCACGACCGTGTACAAGATCTATCAGAGTTCCTCTCTGGAAGCCATGGTGGGCCAGCCCACAGGGTCCAGCAAACTGTGTCTGAGTTGTCACGATGGGACCGTGGCCCTGCCCGTGGCCGGGATGGGCTCCAGCCGTGTAAGCGGTGCCACACTCAAACCGGGCCAGGCCAATCTGGGTACGGATCTGTCAGACGATCACCCCATCAGTTTTTTCTATTCCGATGCCTTGTCTGCCAGGGATCCTCAGATTCGACCGGCCTCGTCTTTGCCCGCAGCCCTGGCGCTGGATCGTGAGAATGAACTGCAATGTACCACGTGCCACGATGCGCACAACAATCAATACGGCAAATTCCTGACCATGCCCAATGAACGGTCCGCCATGTGCACCAGCTGCCACGGCCTGGACGGGTGGCGAGGGTCGGTGCACGAGCAGTCCACGGCATCCGTGGCAGGTTCCTCGAATCCCTATTTCCAGCAGCGTCAGTACTCCATGGTGTCGGAATATGCCTGCCTCGCCTGTCACAGTCCCCACTCAGCGGACAAGAGCGAACGCCTTCTGCATTATCGCCATACCCAGGACAACTGTCTGAGTTGTCACGACGGCTCCGTAGGTCTTGATATCCGTTCGCAAATGTCCATGATGAGCAGCCACGATGGCACGGCGTACCGGGATATTCACGATCTCAAGGAATCGCCGGTCACGTCCCCCAGGCATGTGGCGTGTGAGGATTGTCACAATCCCCATGCCATCCAGACGCTGAGTACCCAGGCCCCCCTGATCAATGCCACCATGGACAAGGTCAGTGGTGTCACCGCCTCTGGCGGCATGATCCAGCATGCCCGGTACGAGTACGAGGTCTGCTTCAAGTGTCACGGGGACAATCCCAGCCGACTGGAATCCCGCCTTACGAGGGTCGTGTCCCAGACCAACACGCGCCTGGAATTCGATCCTTCAGGACCGTCTTTTCATCCGGTGGTGTCCATGGGCGTGAGCAAGAATGTGCCCAGCCTCAAACTCCCCATGACCGTGGCCAGCGTGATTTACTGTACGGATTGTCACGGTTCGAGTGATTCACGGGTCAAGGGCCCGCACGGGTCCATGTTCTCGGCCCTGCTCAAGGCCAATTACGACACCTCGGACTACACCGCGGAAAGTGAATCCGCCTATGCCCTGTGCTATGGCTGTCATTCCCGCAACAGCATCGTGAGCAACGAAAGCTTCCCAGGACACAAGCGTCATCTCGATCAGCGCATTCCCTGTTCCGCGTGTCACGACGCGCACGGCATCAGTTCTGCGCAGGGATCGTCGACCAATCACTCGCATCTGATCAACTTCGATACGGGTATTGTGGACAAGGATCCTGTCACAGGCCGACGGGAATTCGAAGACCTGGGCATCCAGAAAGGCCAGTGCTTCCTCCAGTGTCACGGCAAACAGCACTCGCCCGAGAATTACTAACTGAAGTTTTGCAAACTTCACGTATTCAGTTTTCAGTAGGCAGTATGCAGTATAAAAAACGCCTTTTTCTGAACACTGAAAACTGTACACTACAGGGCTTTTTGCAAAAGTCCTGTTATTAATAACACCAGGGCGAGCGCGCGGAACGGCTCAGCAGACGATTGGCGTCTACATCCTCGGGAAAGGTCTCTGTGTCCGGGTCCCACTTGAGAGTGCGTCCGGTGGACAGGGCGATGTTCCCCAGGTGGGCAATGGTGATCGAACGATGCGCCACTTCCACGGGGGCCACAGTCTCCTGACGGGAGATCACGCAGTCAATGAAGTTTCTGAAGTGATTCTCGGATTTGTACAGATGGATCTCATTGGGCTCGATGACCGAGTTTCGTATTGCGTCGGAGCTCGCCTGATGCGAACCACGATTGGCCCAGACCCAGCCGTCGGACCCCTGGAATGTGACACCGCCGCGTTCGGTGTTGGAGACGATCAGTGTGACACCGTTTTTGTACAGACATTCAAAGTGGTATTGGGTGGCCGTGTTGTACACAGGATGATCGGCAAAGGTGCCATGGGCATTTTTGACTTCAATCGGACCGGTGTATTCCGTGCCCATGCCCCATTGGGCGATGTCCGGATGATGGCCGCCCCAGTCCGTAATCTGTCCCCCTGAATAGTCACTCACCCAGCGGAAATTGACGCCGCAGCGAGCCGGGCAGTAGGGGGCCCAGGGTGCCGGTCCCAGCCACATATCGTAGTTGAATCCGTCCGGCACAGGTGTGGTCTCTGTGTGTGCGGCCGTTCTTCCGTAATCGGGTATGCCGCCGGGCAAGCCGCATCGTACGGTGTGGAGTTTTCCAATACGCCCATTGAGGACCAGTTCACACACGCGTCGGAAATTCCAGTCAGAGCGCTGCTGACTGCCTGTCTGCCAGATGATACCATAGCGTTTGACAGCATCCGACATGAGTCTTCCGTCACGAATGGTCAGAGACAGGGGTTTCTGGCCGTAGATGTCCTTGCCGGCCCTGGCGGCATCCACGGCCAGGGGGGCATGCCAGTGGTCAGGCACGGCAATCTCCACTGCATCAATGTCCTGACGCGCCAGGACATCGCGATAGTCTTCATAGGCAGTGCAACTGTTGTCCTGATAGTGATTGTTCACCCTGAGACGCGCCGGATCTCGCCCTGCAATGCCGCCGCCCCAGTACCCGGGACCCTCGCGGTTCAGGTCACACACGGCCACGACCCGCACACGTCTGTCCTGCAGGAATCCCATCATGTCGTTGGTGCCTTGATTGCCGGTCCCGATGATGGCCATGGTGATCTTGTTGCTGGGAGCCTCAGCGCCCAGGACCCGCGCGGGCACAATCGATGGGAAGGCCACCAGACTTGCCGTGGCTGTGGATCGCTTCAGAAACTGGCGTCTTGAAATACATGGTGTGTTCTTCATTTTCGTATCCTCACAACACTGGCATGAAACAGATTGCATGACATTCTATTGCGTGTGCACGGTTTGTCCCAGCAGCAATTGCACAATCCGGTCGAAATGGACGTAATCCGCTTCCATCAGACCGCTGCGATAGGTCTCGACGAGGTTGGCCACTTCGCTATTCATCACCTGGCTGATAGAGAAATCTCCAGCCAGGACATTCCATCCCTTGCGGTGAGGCACATTGCCGTCCAGGAATGAATCCGCAATCAGCAATGTCCTGCTTCCCTTGAGTTGGGAGAGTCTGCTGAACTGACGGCTGCGATTCGTGACGCTCACACAGACCGGATTGTACATAAAGGATACCCGTGTCCCTGGATTGGCGTCAACAGTCGAGGAGGCAGGGAAGACTGGATCACTGTAGTCTTCATATTTAAAGCGGACCTGAGTGGAGGGGCAGTAGAAGATCTTGCCATCCGTGATGATGCCGGCCTTCCACATAAAGCCCAGATTCCACCACGTATTGTCGCCGCTGCGGAACCAGCGTGTATAATGCCCTGCGGTTTGTTGGGGTCTGACCTCGTTCATGGGTGGCAGACGACCGTCAAATTCCTGAGCATACATGTACAGAGAATGGCCCATATCTTTCAGCCGTGTGGCACACACCACGCGCTGGGCCTGCATACGTGCCATGTGCAGGGCAGGCATGAGAATCCCCATGAGCACGGCAATGACGGCTATCACCACCAGCAGTTCAATCAATGTAAATCCAAGGCGTCGCTGCATCGCATGATCTTTCGACTGACACCGACTGATTGTACAGAGCCTTGTCTGATCCGATCATCAGCTTGCGTAGCTGTGCAGGCCCGGAAACAGCCTGGACAGGTTGACCCACAGCAGTGTAATGACAATAAAGACCATGCCGAGGATGGCCAGGCTGCTGTTGAGCCGGGCATACTTCTGACCGAACATGTATCGCACGTGGAAATACCCGACAAACACGAGCCAGGAGGCGAGCGACCAGAGTTCCTTGGGATCCCATCCCCAGTAGTCGCCCCAGGCGAATTTGCCCCACACGCTGCCGAGAATCAATCCCAGGGTCAAAAGCGGGAAGCCGAGGCAGGCTATGACATAGGTGGCCTTCTCGGGTTCAAGCGTGCCGGGTTCTGATTTACACTTGAAAAGTTGGGCAAAGGCGCAGATCGTGGCCTTGAACATGAGTACATAACTGATCATGTAGACTGCCACGTGGGGCACAAACAGGGGGCTCTGAAGGGCAGGGGGCAGATGCTGAGGCTCCGAATGAAAAACGAATCCCGCGGGGAACAGCAGGATAATGCCAATGGCCATGTCGCCTGCGTGGCCCGATATCTTGAGAAAGCGGCGCGAAAAAATGGAGATGGGGTAACACAGCATGCCCAGTGTCAAAAACACCTCAAACAGGTTCTGCATGGGGCAGTGAGACACATGCTGCCACCGATATCCAAATGACACCAGGGCCACCACAAAGCCCAGCGCAAACACGTTCAGACCGGCCTTTTTTTGTTTTGCCAGAGTCAGGATAAGTGCCACGGCATAGATGGCCATGGTGATGTAAATCATAATCCCCTGAGGGTTCATTTTAAGGGCCATTTAGAGGGCCTCCTGTGTTAAAACCTTGCGAATGTCCAGGAACCAGCATTGCCATGCGATGCCCAGACACATGAGCAGAAAGCCCGTGAATACCCACATCAGCCCGTTGCTGCTGGTCACGGACAACACCGTGTACATCAGGCCTGTGCCCGGGTCCTGGCCATAAGAGCTCTGGTAGAAGTGGTATCCCCCGTAGTAAATCGGGTGGTTGACTTCCACAGCTTTCTGAGCCACGGCGTTTGGGTCGCCCGGTTTGGCGAGGATCCTGACGTCACTGATGTAGTCACTGATCGTGCGCCGGTATTGAAAGGCCAGGGGGCTGCTGGGGTTGGCATGGCCCGGGTGCTGCTCGAAAATATAGCGTGGCGTGGGCTGTCCGTTGCCAGGGGGTGTTACCAGGATCTCCACGGCAGCATTGGCACCTGGACCCGGGTCGTCATAGGCGCCGCGAGTACCGGTCTCGCCCATGGAAATGCGAAAGTTCTTGAAGGAACGTACGACCCTGACAGCTCCGAATTTGGGTCCAAGATCCAGTTGAGTGTCAGGCTCAGCCGGCATGGACCACTGGTTCTCCGTGCCGGGCACACCAATAAACAGCTTGCCGGGCTCATAGTATTCGATCCGGAAATCATCCACTGCCACAATGAACGGCAGCGTTTCCATGTGCCTGTCACTGCCCTCGCCGACCTGGACCTGATTTGTCTGTTGCCCTTCATAGAGCATGACGTAGCCGGATCCCACAATGTCGCGTTTAAGCAGCCTTCTCTGCATCTCCTGACCCTTGTCCGACCCCCAGAGGCCGCCGATGAGTATGGCAATGCAGCCTGCATGGATCAGGAGCAGTGCCGGCACCCGGATCAGGCGTTTAAAGAGCAGGCAGCCCACGACAAGCAGGGCCAGAAACAGGCTCCAGTACACGGCCAGGGGGATGGAGTTGAAAAAGATCTGGGCTCGGTCAGCCCCCAAAAATGCGCCATACACTGAAAAGACCGTTAACAGTATGATCAGGACTAAAGTGCCCCAGAGTACCTCACGTTTCAAGTTTTTCATAGTCTGGTATCCAAGTAGTAATTAAACATAGCATTTTACCATAGATTATATAGCGAGTTCAAGGACTAACTTGTTCGGCATAAATGCGGTTTTTGCCCATATTTCCAGGGGCATAAAAGAAACAGAGGGCTTGATCTGAGACTCGCTGGTGAGTACACTGGCACCCTGTAAAACCGTGGGAATGTCAGCCATTATATATAACGATGAGGTCGTGTATGAGTTTTCCAATGATCAGGCCGAGACGATTGAGAAGCAGCGGGACCATGAGACGCCTTGTTCGCGAAACCGCGGTGCAGGTGGACGATCTGGTCTATCCCCTGTTTGTCAAGCAGGGCAGCGGCCTCAAAGAACCCATCAGCACCATGACCGGGTGTTTTCATTTCTCTCCGGATACCATTGTGGATGAGGCGCGTCAAGTGGTTGAGCTGGGCATTCCGGCTGTGCTCCTGTTCGGCCTGACCCACGAAAAAGATCCTCAGGGTTCACAGGCCTGGAATGACCAGGGCCCGGTTCAGCAGGCCATACGCGGGATCAAGGCAGCCTGCCCCGAGTTGCTGGTCATGACAGACGTGTGTTTGTGTGCCTATACAGACCACGGGCACTGTGGTGTATTGAACGGCCAGACCATCGAAAATGACGTGAGCTGTGACCTCCTTGCCAAGATGGCCCTTTCCCATGCCCAGGCCGGGGCCGATGTGGTGGCCCCCTCAGACATGATGGATGGGCGTGTGGGTGTCATTCGCAAGAGTCTGGAGGCCCATGGCCTGCCTGATGTGGCCATCATGTCCTATGCAGCCAAGTATGCGTCTGCCTTTTACGGACCGTTCAGGGGGGCGGCTGAATCGTCTCCCTCTTTTGGTGACAGAAAGGCCTATCAGATGGACCCTGCCAACAGCGATCAGGCGATGCTGGAAGTGGCCCTGGACCTGGAGGAAGGTGCGGACATGGTCATGGTCAAGCCAGCCCTGGCCTATCTTGATATCATCTACAAACTCAAGCAGGAATTCAAGGTGCCCATGGCAGCCTACAATGTCAGCGGTGAATACATGATGATCCAGGCCGCAGTGGAGGCCGGCCTCATGGACAGGCGTGAGAGCGTCATGGAAATGCTCACCGCCATGAAGCGAGCCGGTACCGATATCCTGATCACCTACTTTGCCAAGGAAGTCGCGACCTGGCTGCGCTCGTAATCCCTTCAACCGCCCACAACGACTTGTCATGCCGAATATATGTGAGGGATCTATTTAGAACAAGCCCTGCAACAGGGATCTGAATTGTCTATACTCGCGCAAAGCAGCCAAGCCACGAGGGTGTTCGATCCTGCAATCGAATCAGGTTGGTTTTTTCGATACATAGGAAAAATACAGACGGTTCACTATCATTAATTCATCTCAAACGCACTTCAAAATTTGTGTACATAGCCTTCCAAGAATTATGTGTACTCTGCTGCCAACGGAACGCTATACTCTGTCACCTCTGAAAATGGTCAGGTTTTAGGAAAAGGAGATGGTTATGGCGTGTAGGGCCAGGTGTGTCTTTGAACTCAGTGTCTGCGTTTTTATTGTGTCTGTATTTCTGGGATGTGATGGGCCAAAAACAGGCGTAAAGACTGGCAATACAGAAGACGGCATCCCATGGCCTGGCGGTACATACACCCCAAAGTTTCCCCCTGGCATTGAAGCCCTTGAGGCCGCGAAGAAAGACCTTACGGAGCTTCTACGAACTGACACTCGCGATGATTGTGCAGGGATTAGGTATTATGGCGAACTGGATTTCAGTAAGCCGGCCAATCGGGACAACCCTGTAGCGTACATGACGAGGGTGGACGCCTATATGGTCATTCGTAACGCCAGGGGCGAATTTCAGTACATGCTGCCGCGCAGTGGCTTTACTGTCCTGGACGATCGAATTACAGTGGGCACTGTCTTTACCCTGTTCTATGCTGATTTGCTCGAAAGCCAGATTGCCATTGATAAGAACCCGGATGGGGAAATACGTACGTCCTGGCTGGGGACCGATCACAAGATCTATAATGATACTGACGCTGCGTTTGCAAAATATAGTAAACGGTACAGGCCCATGTATATGCGTCCCCATAGAGTCCAGTGCACAGGTCTGATTTCATTCTTCTTTAAGAGCCAGACCGGGGCAGAGAGATTTGCAGATGACCTGTTTTTCATACAACAGACACTGAAAAAACAGAACGATGAGCGACTTGCCCTTTTTGAATCAAAAGCTGCTCAGTACCGTGACATGGCAGTGAAGCCGGAAATGTCGCAGGCACAGAGACGGTATATTGTTCAGGCCGACGTACTGGCGACTCAGCAGAAGGACT
>JAIPFM010000120.1 GCA_021736645.1 Phycisphaerae bacterium
TGCCTTTCTCGCTCTTTAGAAGTGATTGTTTGAGCGTGTGTGAGAAGCAGCTTCTCCTGCCCATGCTTCTCACACACGCTAGTTTTGTCTCCAAAGCCCAGGTGATGCGATACTTGGGGTGATGTTGAATAACAGAAACAAATGCATCCCTGGGCAGGAGATATCCTCTCTCTGAGTCCTAACCCCCAATCTTCAAGTTTCAAGTCCCCCAGGGATCCCTAGCGGGATTTCATCCCTCATCCCTCATCCCTCAGTCAACCCCCTAATCCCTAATCCCTAGCGTCTAGCCCCCAACCCCTTTGTCCTTGCCCCTTTTGATCAGTGCGACTATGATGGTCCCTCAATACAGAAAATGGCATTTGGAGACAATAATGGCACATACTTTTGTAAATCAGATTCAAGCGGGTCAGTCTATTGACAGTGTATTTATGGTCAAGGACCCGATTTTACGCAGCACGGCCAAAGGCGATTACTACATTGCCATGTACGTGTGCGACCGCACTGGTCAGGTCAATGGACGCATGTGGCAGACCACTGAGGCCGTGTATCTGTCCCTGCCCAAGCCGGGATTCGTGCATATTCGGGGTCGAAGCGAGATGTATCAGAACAACATGCAGATCGTGATCAACAGTGTGCGTGCGGTGCCCACTGAAGAGGTGGACCTGGATGATTTTCTGCCGCGCACCACGCAGGACGTGGCTCAGATGTTCAAGGAAGTCCAGGCCATACTCAGTCAGGTAAAGAGCCCTGTACTCAAGGCCCTGATCGCCGAATTCACGGAGGATGAGGACCGCATGGCCAAGTTCTGCAAGAGTCCGGCTGCGGTCAAGATGCACCATGATTATCTGGGCGGCCTGTTGGAGCACACCCACAGTATGCTGCGCGTGGCCCTGTCTATTTTTCCCCTGTACCCGCATATTCAGAAGGATCTGGTGCTGGCAGCCATTTTCCTGCACGACATGGGCAAAACCGAAGAACTGGCCTGTGATATGGCATTTTCCTACACAGATGCAGGTCAACTGGTGGGCCACATTGTCAAGTGCACGATCTGGATTCAGCAAAAGGCAGACGCCCTCAGGGCCAAGGGCCAGGACATCCCGCAGGAAACCGTGGATGCCCTGTGCCACATCGTGCTTGCGCACCATGGCACCCATGAGTTCGGGTCGCCCAAGCTGCCGGCCATGGCAGAGGCCTTCATGGTCAATTACATCGACAACCTCGATGCCAAGATGAACCAGGTCAATTCCCTCGTGGACAATGAACCCGGTGACCCGAACTGGACGGCCTGGCAGAATTCATTGCAGACAAGGTTGTATAGAAGACGGGTGGAATAGGGCAGGGGTGTTAGGTGTTAGGTGATGACAGCATGGGCGAAAGCCCATTCAAAAGGCTTAAAACTTAAGACTGAACACTTAAAACGATTCCTATGGAATCTCGATTAAAAACATACACGGTGTCCCAGGTCAATGCCCTGGTCAAGGCTGCAATCTCGGATCGGCTGCCTGCGAGATTTATTGTGCGCGCCCAGATCCGGGATTGGAAGCGTCATTCCAGTGGGCACTGCTATTTTTCATTAAAAGACGAGAAGGGTGTTCTACCCGCTGTGATGTGGAGCAGCCAGATGGATCGCGTCAAATTCGAGCCGGAAAACGGCATGGAGATCCTGGCCACCGGGTCCGTGGATGTGTACGTGCCAGGCGGCAAGTATCAATTTTATGCGGAAAAGCTGGAGCCCCTGGGTGTGGGCGCCCTGCAGGTGGCCTTTGATCAGATGGTGGCCAAGCTCAGGGGTGAGGGCCTGTTTGACGAGACCCACAAAAAACCTCTGCCCCTGTATCCTGAGCGTATCGGTATCCTGACCAGTCAGACCGGGGCTGCCGTGCACGACATTGCGGAGAGCATTTTTGACCGCTGGCCCCTGGCCGAACTGCTGCTGTTTCCTGTACCTGTGCAGGGCGAGAATGCAGCCCTGGAGATCGCCAAGACACTCACCCAGGTGAATCAGGCGAACAAACAATACAGGCTCGACCTCCTGATCGTGGGACGCGGCGGCGGATCGCTCGAAGACCTGTGGGCCTTTAATGAGGAGATCCTGGCCAGGGCGATCTTTGCGTCGAAGATCCCGGTTATCAGTGCTGTGGGCCATGAGGTGGACGTGACAGTGGCCGATTTTGTGGCAGATGCACGTGCGTCCACGCCCACGAGGGCCGGTGTGGAGGCTGTACCGGATCAGGGTGAGGTCCTGGATCAGTTGGATCACTGGCAAAAACGTCTGGCAGGCCATGTGACCAGTTGTATGGCCCTGAGCCGTGCCCGGTTGCAGACAGTGAGTGCTGCGGCCATGTTCAAACGGCCCCAGGCCGTGTTGGGAACGAAAACGCAACAGGTCGATGACGCGATGTCTCTCTTGGAGCGACGCATGCACGAGAGGCTGCACACTCAGTTGCGCAGGGTGTCACACTATTATGATGTGATCCTGCGACTGGAACCGCATCGCCTGCTGGGCAAACGCACCCATGAACTGGATCAGTTGGCAGGTCGTGCCAGCGCGGCGGTGGCTCAGCACATGTACAGGAGCACGGTGCAGCTGGAATCCAGTGCAGCCCATTTGTCCGGCCTGAATCCCAAAGGCGTTTTGGAGCGGGGCTACAGCATTACATTGCACGCGGGCACCGGTAAGGTCATTCGATCCATCGAGGATGTGACTTCCGGAGACACCCTGATCACAGAACTGGCAGGGGACCAGACCATCCACAGCCAGGTCACAAAGACAGAATCACTTTCCAGATAAAGGCAACCACCATGGCCAAGCAGGCAAACCACAAAGACATCAAGACCTTGAACTTCGAACAAGCCATCACAGAACTGACCACCATTGTCGAGAAGATCGAGCAGGGCGAGGTCCCTTTGCAGGACAGTCTGGACCAGTATGAAAAAGGCATGATCCTGATCAAGCACTGCAGAACCCTGCTGCATGATGCAGAAGCCCGCATCGAAGTCATCTCCAAGCAGGACGACGAAGAGGCTGGCCCAGATGACGTGTGACCGGTCAAGGATCAATACAAGAGGGTATCTCCGGTCAAGGCTCTGTCACCCCAAGGCAAAAATACAAATGAAGAAATCCCGGAAGGCCGTTCAAAGCCTTGCCGGGATTTTTGCGTTCATAACCAGCAACCCGCAACGAACCACTGCTCACCCCCCGTAGTAGGCCCTGATACAGTATTCCCGGAGCATACGCTGGGTACTGAAGTAGGAGCCGTTCAGGGCCATGGCATTTCGCATGATGGTCACAAAGGCCGAGTGATCCTGGTAGTACAGGGTGATGACCTTTTCCAGTTTCTTGTACAGGGCACGGGCATCTGCAGCTGTGGAGGATTTGTCAGGATTGCCAATGCCCCAGCCTGTGAGGCCTTCCACGCAGCCTTCGATCCACCAGCCGTCCAGAATGCTGAGGTTGGGCACGCCGTTGAGTGCTGCCTTCATGCCGCTGGTGCCTGAGGCCTCCATGGGCGGCTCAGGATTGTTGAGCCAGATATCCACGCCCGGGATCAGGCACTTGGCCAGGTTGATGTCGTAATTGGGCAGGTACACGGTCGGAATGTCACGGCCCAGCTGTTCGGCTGCCTCGTGAATGGCGTGGATCAGTGCCTTGCCGCCTTCATCCTTGGGGTGGGCCTTGCCTGCAAACACGAGCTGGAAGGCACCCACCTTCTCTGCAATCTGCTTGAGACGGTCAATGTTCTTGAAGATCAGATTGGCCCGTTTGTAGGGCGTGGCCCTGCGTGCAAACCCAATGGTGAAGACCTTCTTCTTGAATTTGACAGAGGACTTCTTGTTGATCAGTTCAATCAGTTTGTCCTTGCTGACCTGATGGGCCCTGTCCAGATCCTTTAAGGGGAGGGTCAGGGCGTAGCGCAAATGATCGTTTTCCAGCCTCCAGTCTTCTGCAATACAGGTGTCCAGAAGTTTGGAAATGGGCGGGGCGATCCAGGTGGGCACATGAATGCCATTGGTGACCGCGTCAATCGTGTGATTCGGGAACATGGCACGTGACACCTCGGCATGTTTCCTGGCCACGCCATTGACGTAGCGGCTGAATGCCAGGGCGAGATGCGTCATGTTCAGCTGGGTCTTGTCCGGCATGAAATGGCGTGTGAGCTTCCACATGGGGTGGTCCCCGAGGAGTCTTTTGGCCTCTTTGATGCCAAAGCGGTCGTGACCTGCGGGCACAGGCGTGTGCGTGGTAAACACGCACTGCTGCTTGACGGTGTCGATGTCTGACTTGCCCGCGCGCGCTCGTTTGTGACGCTTGAGCTGCTCGGCCAGGAGTTCGAAGGTCAGAAAGGCGGCATGGCCTTCATTCATGTGGAAACAGGATAGCGCCTGATACCCCAGGGCTCTGAGCATCTTGACGCCGCCTGTGCCCAGGACCCATTCCTGCATGAGGCGATACCGATTGTCACCGCCGTAGAGGTGATGGCTCAAGGTGCGCAGTTCCGAAGGATTGCCTGCGATGTCCGTGTCGAGGTAGTACACAGGCACCACGTGACCGGTCAGGCCCCTGGCATCGTATCGCCAGGCACGCACCTTGAACGCGTGCCCCTCCAGTGTCAGTGTGATGACGGGCTTGCATTTGGTGAGCTGCTTGTCCACGGGCCAGACCTGGGGTGCTTCTGTCTGCTGTCCCTTTTTGCTGATGCTCTGGCGAAAGTATCCCTTGCGTGTGAGCAGTGTCACGCCCACATAGGGCAGGGACATGTCCGCGGCCGTTTTTAAGGTGTCACCTGCCAGGATACCCAGGCCGCCGCTGTAGGTGGCCATCCTGGGATCAATACCAACTTCCATGGAGAAGTAAGCGATTTTCTGGGTGTGTTGTTGAGTCATGCTGTCTGTCCTTTGCGTTGAAAGATTATACTCGTCCGGTCAATTCTGTGAGTGCCTTGAGACGCGCTGCGTGCTTGGAGGCCATGTCCTTGGGGCCCATGCGCCATTGCCAGTTGCCTCTGGCCTTGGAGGGAAAATTCATGCGTGCCTCCTGGCCCAGGTTGAGGATGTCCTGCATGGGCGTCATGGCGACCTTGGCCACGGATGTCATGGCCAGACGAATGAGCTGCCACGCGACAGTTCGCGAGGTCACCTTGTAACCCAGATACTCACACAGGCGGGTTTTCTGGTGTTCTGTGGCATTGTGTTCAAACCAGCCCCTGGAGGTGTTGTTGTCGTGGGTGCCTGTATACACAATGTAGTTTTCTTCGTGATTGTGCGGACAATGGCTGTTTTGAGACGGTTTGCCGTCAAAGCCGAAGTGCAGGACCTTCATGCCTGCAAAATCGAATTCCCGCATGAGTTCACGCACATCGGCAGTGATGTGCCCGAGGTCTTCGGCAAAGATCTGCACAAACGGAAGCTTTTCAAACAGGGTCTCAAAGAATGCCTGGCCCGGCCCGGGCTGCCATTGACCGTGCATGGCCGTTTTGTGAGAGCCGGGGATTTCCCAGTACGCTGCGAAACCGCGGAAGTGGTCGATGCGCACTGTGTCAAACAGGCTCATATTGTGGGCAATACGATCAACAAACCAGGCATAGCCCTGTTTGGCCATGGCGTCCCAGTTGTACACGGGATTGCCCCAGAGCTGTCCGGTCTTGCTGAAATAGTCAGGCGGTACACCGGCCTTGAATTTCGGCCGTTTGTCTGCATTGAGTTTGAAGAGCTTGTGATGCGCCCACACATCTGCGCTGTCCTGGGCCACATACAGAGGCACATCACCCACCAGCAGGATGTCCTGCTCACGGCAATAGTCGCGGAGCTCGGTGAACTGACGCCAGAACATGTACTGTAAAAAACGATACCGCTCCAATTCCAGGCCAAGCTCTTTGCGGATTTCCTTGAGCACATTTTTGTCGCGGTCACGCAGGGGCTTGGGCCATTCTGTCCACATGCGCCTGGCACCGATGCGATGCTTCAATGCCGTAAACAGGACAAAATCGTCCAGCCATTCTTTGTGACGGGTGACAAAATCCTGGTACGCATCCGGGATGCCCTGACCGAAAAAGCGTTCGAAAGCCCGGTTGAGGAGGCGATTCTTCAATGTCTCGACGCGGGCAAAGCTGACCTTGTACGCTGGAAAGGAAGGCAGACCCCTGACATCCTGTTTGTCCAAAAGCCCCTTGGCATAGAGTTGATCCGGGCTGATCAACAGGGGATTCCCTGCAAAGGCCGAATAGCAGTTGTACGGAGAATATCCGGCCTGGGCTGTGGTGCAGTTCAATGGCAGCATCTGCCAGTAGGTCTGATCCGCCTGCTTGAGGAAATCCACAAACTGATACGCCTGCGGTCCCAGGTCCCCAATGCCAAATGCCGAGGGCAGAGAACTGATATGTAATAAAACTCCACTGGAGCGTTTTCTAAACATAACGTGGTCTTCCTTGATCTCGCTTTAAGAGAGCGCCAGGTCCAGATACCCTGCGAGTTGTTTGAACAGGGCGATCCAGCAGCCGGCTTCCTGGTCATTGTTTTCTGTGACTTTCTGCTTCATCGTGAGATAGTAGGTCTTGCTGATTTCAAAGAACAGATTCTGCGCGTGCTGCAGGTCAATTTCCGGAACCTGGGGATCGATGATTTCCAGGGTCTGGCCAATCTGTTCCAGCAGCTTCATGTCTCCAGGTTCGTTCTTGAGCTGTTGCATCCATTGGCTGATACGCTGACTGGCCTCAAAGCTCAAACGCTTCTGATCCAGTTGCACGTCAAATGCCACGATTTCATCCATCACGTCCCGCAGGTTTTGCAGATCCACCTCATCTGCACGAATGCCCTTGAGAATGGACCGATTCAAAACAAAGGCCGTGGGACCTGCCAGATCCGGGGGCAGGGGTGTGCCCATGTTGCGAACCATCTTCATAATGGCATAGTTGTGTTCGTAGATGTGGGTAAAAGATGTGGAAATTTCCTCACGTGTGTTTTCGAGCAGGCGATCCAGGATCTTTCGCAACTGGTCCTTGAACAGGTCTGATAGAGAATAATTGATACCGCCAAACGCCGTGTTCATGATCTGGATGACCTCATTGGTGTCACCCCGCTTGAACGCCGTTTTCATGGTCTGGCAGAGCGTGTCGAAGTCGTCTTTTTCCCCGGCCCTGCGCACCACTGCAAACACGTGATGATCGCCCAGATACAGGACCGCCAGTTCAATACAGTACTCCTGCAGCGTGATCTTGGATTCAATGGTGGCTGAGTTTGTAATGAGGACCTGCACACCGGCTTCAATGCGGCGGCAGTTCTCCTGATGGAGTGTGTAGCAGAAGATATCCGTGGCACCGTTGCAGGGCTTGTCAAAGACAGAACTCAGACCCACGTGGGCCCCCACACGGCTCAGATCCACACAGCAGGGGGCGACAAAGGCTTCATACACGAGACGGCCATTGGAATTCGGGATATTGCTGGAGGGTGCGGATTCCAGGCGATGCTTGAATTCCGGTTCCAGGTCTTCGTTGTGCACGTCACGGCACAACTGCATGGCACGTGCTGCGTACTTCATGATCTGCGTGGTTTCAATGCCTGAGATGTCATCGAAAAACCAGCCGCAACTGGTGTACATGAGCATGCTGTTGCGTTGTATTTCCAGGAGTTTGAGGAACTGCACTTTTTCAAGGTCCGTGAGCGTTTTGTGGGTGTATTCCTTGATGAATCGTTCTACATATTTTCTGGAACGGTCATGGATCACGCGAATGTAGTCATTGCGCAGTTTCCAGGGATCGTCCACAAACTTTCGCATCTCCTTGTCATACATATAGGCAAAGTGATCTCGAAGCCAGTCCAGGGATTCGCGCAGGGGGGCTCGCCATCCCTGTTGGCCGGACAGGGTATGGTTGCCGCAGCACCCACAGTTGTTTTTCCATCGTTCGACGCCGTGGTCGCAGCTCCAGGACGTGTTCTCCCAGATCTCCACTTCAGACTCTGTACGCACCAGATCCAGGTACTCCCCGTAAATGGTCACGCGAGCCAGTTGCTTGGTCTCTATGTGATGAAGGCAATAGGCCAAAGCCATATCTGCATGACGATGATGGTGACCAAAAGATTCCCCATCCGTGGCCAGATGGACCAGGGGTTGGCTGTCGCTTTGGCCCGGAAAGGCCTGAACCAATCGATTGGCCAGACTCTCGCCATTGTGCAGCAGCGTGCCATAGGCCACATTGTGAGAAATGGGGCCATTGTAGAAAAACAGGGTGATCTCTTTGCCTGACGGCAAACGGCACAGATACGGCTGGGTCGTGTCAATATCGTGTTCATTCACAGTTTTCCAGCGTTTTCCATCCAAACGACGGACGCGTTTGGCCTGGCGCGGGGCCAGAATCGAAAAGCGAATTCCCAGATCGGCCAGTATTTCCAGGGTGGGGAGATCCACCGCAGTCTCAGGCAGCCACATGCCCTCAGGGTGACGCTGGAATCTGTGCTCGAAATCGCGGATGCCCCAGAGGACCTGGGTATATCGGTCCTGGTCGTTGCACAGGGGCATGATCATATGGTTATAGGGTTGTGCCATGGCCGGGCCATGCCCTGAAAAACGCTTCTGACCAAGCCGATCTGCCTCCAGGATCTTTTTGTAGACATCCGGATCCTTGTCCTCGAGCCAGGACATGAGCGTAGGTCCGAAATTAAAGCTCATCCGGCTGTAGTTATTGACAATATCCACGATTTTCTTGTCTCGGTCCAGAATACGTGAAACCGCATTCTGTCGATAACACTCATGGCTGATGCGAGTATTCCAGTCGTGGTAGGGGTAGGCCGAATCCTGAAGCTCAATGGCCTCGAGCCAGGGATTCTCACGCGGCGGCTGGTAAAAGTGGCCGTGTACACAAACGAATCGATTCATTATCAGCCTTTCAGCAGGTTGATGAACTCAAAGTTATTCCAAATCTTCATCAGGCTCAAAAACTGATAAGTGAGCCCCACAGTATCTTCGACAAACCATCTGTATAACTCAAATCAGACGTTCAATCAATACGGGGTTTTCCTCGAAAATGTTGTAAAAAGAAGCATGTTAGAGGGCGTTGAGAAATCGGGCCCTGATAAAGGAGCCTGTTTTCTGGGTCATCCTCACATACTATAGTGCCTGGCCGCCACACTTCAGTCCACCCTGGCTTTCTTCACTTGAATCGTTATTATCCTGCGAGTATACTCCTTCCTATCACGTTAGCCAGCATGATTTTATAAGGAATTCTGTATGAAGCGAAGAGTGCTTTTTTATCTCATGAGTGTGTTGTTGTTGAATTCCTGTGCACTCCATAAAAAGACCGATCCCTGGATCTTGAGCGCCCCTGCAGGGGATCGTTTTACGGCGATCGACCAGACCGGTGAGACGGTGATCCCGAACGGGCGAATTGTGGCGCCTGCAGGCCGGAGCATTGTGGTGGCGCCGCATCCCTTTGGCCTGACCCTCAGTCCGGATGGCAATACGGCTGTGACTGCCAATTCCGGCACCAGTCCGCTCTCCATCACGATCATCCGAAATATCCTGTCCGAGCACCCTGAAGTCCAGCAGATTCCCCCGGGACATGAAACCGACGAGGGGGTATTGGCCTCTGTATTCATGGGCCTGGCCGTGTCCAATGACAACAGCCTGGTGTATGTGGCAGGGGGGCAGGAAAACAAGATTTACATGGTTGATCTTCGGACCGGCGGGGATAGAGGGACTTTTGATTGTTCTTTTGTGTCGGATGAGGTTGACTACAGTCACGGCTACATTGGTGATCTGGTCCTTTCCAAAGACGGGAAGACCCTTTATGCTGTGGATCAGATTGGCTTTCGGATGATCATCATGGATACTGAAACAGGGCGAGTGACACACAATGTCCCTGTGGGAAGGTATCCCTTTGGTATCTGTCTGTCTCCGGATGAACAGACCGTGTACGTGGCCAACGTGGGCATGTTTGAATATAGCATGATTTCCGGGGTCACCTCCAAGAACCGGGGTGACAAGGCCATCAAATATCCGGCGTTTGCCTATGGCAGTCAAGACATGGTGGAGGGCATAGAGAACGAAGGTGTGTCCATTCCGGGCCTGGGAGAAATGAATTCGCCGGAGGCATTCTCCGTGTTTACCATCAGCCTCAAAGACCCGGAGAATCCCCAGGTTATTGCCAAGACAAAGACAGGTCACCTGGTGGGCGCCAAGGTGGAGGGCATTCCTGCAGTGGGGGGTGCCAGCCCCAATTCACTGGTGGCGACTGACAAGTACGTATTTGTGAGCAACGGGACAAACGACTCCATTTCCGTGATTTCCATCGAGAAGGACAGGGTGGTGGAGACCATTACCCTGAAACCGGATCGGCGCGTCAGGCAGTTTCGCGGCGTGATTCCATTTGGACTGGCACTCTCTCCAGACCAAAAACGGCTGTATGTGGCTGAATCGGGCATCAATGCCCTGGCTGTGATTGATGTCGACAGCTTGAAGGTCATCGGGCATATTCCCACGGGCTGGTTCCCTGCCAAGGTGGCCGTCAGCAGGGACGGTCAGAAACTGATCATTGCCAATGCCAAGGGATTTGGCAGCGGGCCCAATGGCGGAAAAGCCTTTCAAAAGGGGCCTGAGGGGAGCTACATTGGGGCGCTGATGAAGGGGACCGTGCAGGTCGTGGATGTCCCTTCCAAAGAGGCCCTGGAGGATTTGACCCATCAGGTCATCGCTCACAATTTTGATTTTGAAAAAGCCTCCTCTGAAAAATATGAGTGGAGAAGAGACAACCCGGTCCCCTTGTTTCCGGGTGAAAAAGAGAGCCCCATCAAACACATTGTGTTTATCTCAAAGGAAAATCGTACGTACGATGAAGTGCTGGGTCAGGTTGAAACCGGAAACGGCGATCCGGAACTCGCACGGTTTGGGTCAGGGGTATCCTTCCAGAATGCCAAGAAGACGCTGTCCGTTGACAATGTGGACGTCATGCCCAACCACCTCAAGCTGGTACGTGATTTTGCCATGTCCGACAACTTTTATGTGGATTCCGATGTGTCAGCAGACGGACATCGCTGGCTCGTCAATACGTATCCCAACGAGTGGGTGGAGACCTGTACCGCGGCCAGTTACGGGGGCAACCGGTCGTTTCGTTTCAATTCCAAATCGCCGGGCGTGTATGCCATGAACGGTTCTGCAGGGGCCATTTACCCGGAAGACTACAATGAAGCGGGGTCCATGTGGGATCATCTCGAGAGGCATGGCATCGACTTTTTCAACTTCGGATTCAGCATCATGTTTGAACCGGGTGTGTACGATTCAGAGTACAAATATGAAGGCATCCGGCATTACATCAATTACCCGCTGCCCAAACCCATTTGGGACCGGACCTCAAAGCAGTATCCCACGTACAACCTGGCCATTCCTGATCAGTTCAGGATCGACCAGTTTAAAAAGGAGTTTGAAGAAAAGTGGATGAACGGTCAGGATACCATGCCGGCGTTTATCACGGTGATCATTCCCAATGACCACGGTGCCGGAGAACGGGCCGACGCAGGGTATCCCTTCTTCCAAAGTTACATGGCGGACAATGATCTGGCCGTGGGGCGTATTGTGGAATATCTATCGCACACCCCCTATTGGAAGGACATGCTCATTGTCATCACTGAAGACGATGCCCAGAACGGCGTGGACCATGTGGATGCACACCGGAGTCTGTTGATGCTGGCCTCGCCCTGGGTCAAGAAGAATTATGTGAGCCATGTGCACTACAGCTTTGGAAGTATTTTCAAGACATTCTGGAACATCCTGGGTCTGCCTTATTTGAACCAGTATGATGCAGGGGCCACTGATCTGGCCGACTGCTTCACGGGCACGCCCAGTTTTGAACCCTATGCTGCGGTGCCTGTGGATTCTCGGATTTTTGATCCTCAAAAGGCGCTGGACCCGCTCGATGAAGACTTTGACTGGAAGGCCCTGGAAGAGTCACCTGTGATGGACAATATGGAAGACATGATTCGTCAGAGCAAAGAAAGAGACGAGTACCGATTGGAGAACAGGGAGAGGCCGGACAAATAGTCTGACAAAGGTGTGAAGGGAACCGAATATCCATGAAAACGAAGTCATTTGAAAACAAAAAAATTCTCTGCATTGGCGAGGCGCTCTGGGATGTGTTGCCTTCCGGAGAAGCCCCGGGCGGCGCCCCCATGAATGTGGCCATACACCTGAACCAGTTTGGCGTGAATGCCTCCTTTGTCAGTTGTGTGGGGGACGATGAGTATGGTCACAGGCTACTCGCCTTTCTCGCTGAAAAAGGATTGGATACGACCTGCATTCAGCACTCCCATCAGTGGCCCACAGGCATGGTGACTGTGTCTCTGGACAGTCAGAAGAACGCATCCTATACCATTTGTGATCCTGCGGCCTGGGACCACATCGCGTATGACGAGGCCTTGGCCTCCATGGCTGCCAAGGCTGAGATCCTGGTCCTGGGATCTCTGGCCGCACGCTGCGAAACGAGCCGCAATACCATTATCCGCCTGCTCGACACCATGCCCATGAGCCTGCTGGATATCAACCTGCGAGCACCCTGCAACACGCGCGAGCAGGTGGAACCCCTGCTGGGCAAGGCCGCCATGCTCAAACTGAACGACGAGGAGTTGGAGGTCGTGACCCGGTGGCATCATCAATCCTTTTGCAGCATAAGAGAGGCCATTGTCTGGATTGGGCAGTACTATGACTTGAACTTGATAGTGACCACACTGGGGCAGGCAGGGGCCCTGCTGTGGGTGGACAACACCTTTTATCATCATCCCGGGGTCAAGGCCGACGTGGCTGATACAGTCGGTGCGGGTGATGCCTTCCTGGCCGCATTTCTGGCATCACTTGTGCAGGGGACATCCTGGGAAAAGGCCCTGGACATGGCCTGTCAGACGGGTGCATTTTTGGTAACGCAAAAGGGAGCCACGCCTCAGTTGCCTGATACATTGAAACATGCAATGTCCAGGCAGGGCTGATTTACGGCAGCGAACCCAGCACTCGATCTATCAACGAGACCTCGATTCGGTGTGTCTTGAGATCCTGCTCGACGGCTGCCAGAACCTGCAGGCGAATGGCCTCCGGTGAGAGAGGTGTCTCCGTACTGATATAGCCGTTCTCTTCAAAGTACTCGCGCAGGCCCTCTGTATTTTTCGATTGCCAACCGCTCACCTCACGTCGTTCCAATGCCTGGATCATGGCCTGGGCATCACCGCCCACGTGTTGGGCAAGACCCCGAAGTTCTCCGATGAAACGGTCTGTCACACAGCCTGAATCCTGGAGTCCCTGGCAGTCCACCGGTTTGCCGCGGCCCACACGCCAGGCCCTGCACGCGGCTTCAATGGCCCTGGCTGCGGCCCTGATCTGCTCGATCTGTGCATCGCTCATGTCCACAAGCCCGGCACTGCGGTGGTCCAACAGGGTCTGCAACTGCGACCAGGTCGTGATCTGAAGGCAGAGCAGTCGATACAGCAGAGTGATATCTTCAATGAGATGCCACAGGTGCAGGCGGTCCTGATTCTCCAGAGCTGGATTGATATTGGGCACGCCCAGGGCCTCGCCGTATTGATCGTGGCTCATGTCGTCTGGTGCCGGGGGCTGTAACACATGCACTCGTGCGATTTGAAGTGGTGACACCGCCGCCTGGCTGAGATGGCGAACCTGTGCCAGGTCAATGACCTTGTGCGGGGCGTCACGCTCTGTGAGGCGACTGATCCATTTGCCCACCTCGTCGTGCTGCGCTGTGAAGTAAAACACCTGGCGACCCTGGCGTGCGATTTCGATCATGGCATCAATGATCACGCCCACACGCATGTCGTCACTGGTGCCCAGTGTCTCATCCAGAAGCAGTGGGAGGCAAGTGGGTTCATCCTGTTCCAGAAAGGCCACGCGTACGGCCATCAGCAGCTGCACGCGTTCGCCCACAGAGAGCTGATCCACGGGGCGCGGCACAGAGGCGCCCTGGCAGGCACGGAACCTCGGCGGGCTGGCCTGATCGTCCAGATCCAGCTTCAAGGTGCCTTGGGTGAATTGAATGAACAGTTCATTGGCCCGCGAGAACACCTGGGGTCTTGCGCGCTCGATGGCCACGGTACGCACCCACTTTGTCAGCAATGCCCCTGTCACGGCCTCGGCGCTGCGGTCACGTGCGTCGGCCAGTGCGTCAGCCGCAGCTTCGCATGCCTCCAGCGCCTCAGAGACTTCGTGACCTGCCTTGGCTGTTTCAATGTCGCGCTCGATCTGTGCCATCTTTGTGATCAGTGCTTCTCGCTTTTCGGCGATTACTTTTAGCTGTTTGATGTCTCTCTGAATCTCGTCCAGGTTGAGTTTGAGGAGTGCCTCATGTCCAGCGAGTGATAGTGTGCGATCCTTCTGAATGGCCTCGGCACTGGCCAATGCCTGTTTTAAACTTCTGTAGTCAGGCATCTGGGCCAGCCAGTCGTCGAGTACAGGATCATCGGATGCCTTGATTCCGAGTCTGTCAAGAATGCCTTGCTGCTGTTTCTTGACCGTTTGAAGATCCGGCTCAATCACATTTTCAATGCGACGTGTGCTGTCGTCACGTGCCTTGACGGCTGCACTGTACTGAGCCTGACGATCTGCAAGGTCATCGATCCACTGGCTTGCCTGATCAGCCAACTCGATGTTGTCATAACCGAACGGCCCGAGGGCTTTGTTGATCTGATCCACCAGGTTGCCCTGTTCACGTTCGAGCTCCTCCAGTACAGTCTTGCAGCCCTTGACTTCGTCCTGGCTCCGCTGCCACACACTGATATTGTCGACCACCAGGGGCAGCCATGCATCGGTCATGTCCAAGTGGATTCCCAGCTTCTGTTCGAGCGCGTTACGCTGCTGGTCCAGTGAGTCTCGCAGCCTGTTCATCGCCTGAGTCTCAGGTTCAAGGGCCCTCAGTCTGCGGCAGCGTTCGTCTTCCCGGGCCAGGACTCCGGCCAAGCGGACCAGGTCACGTACCTGGCTGGCCACTGCCTGCGTGTCCCAGGCTTGCGGTGATGCAAGCCCTGTATTTTCATAGCTGTGTTGGTGCACAGCGCGTGCATCCGTCTGTCCGTTGTCCACAGACGACCGAAGACGCTTCATCTCCCAGATCACGAAGGCCACTGCAGGCAGCAGTGTCACACTCCAGGCCCAGTGGTGCAGAAATGTCAACAGGCTGCCCAGCACGGCAATCAGGATGGAAGCGAGTAAAATCGGCCAGCCCAACCCCGTGGGCGATACTGTCACAGGCACCGGTGAGGCGAGCCACTGACTCAGCGCGGTGATTCCATCCTGGAGTTGAGTTGCCTTGAGCCCCTGAATCTCTTCCGGTTCCTCGCATTCAAGCCAGTGTTTTTGTTCTGCCAGTACAGCCTGTCTGGCACGGAACTGGTCCGCTTGACGTGCAAAGGCGTTCAATTCGCCGACCTCAAGGGTGTCAATCAAGGCCGGTGGGTCATGGGTGAGTGTGTTGCCGAGTCTCTTTCTTGCAGCACTGGCCTGGGTTTCGGCCTTGGTCAGTTGTTGTTGGGTCAGGTGCAGCGTGGATTCTGTGTCTTTTAGTTTTCGCTGCCAGGATCGAAGGTTTATGATCACAGTCTTGTCCACGCCTTCGTCCGGCAGGTTTGACTGGGCGAGTGCGTCCTCCGAGTCCTTGATGTTTTCACGCTCAGCCTTGAGACTGCCCTCTAATTTATTTTGTCTATCAACAAGTTGATCCAGGGATTCCCGTTCATCACCCCGGAGCAGGGCAAGGCCCTGGGGCAGTGCGTTGAGTCTGCTTTGAAGCGTTCGACATGTGTCTTTGGCCTTCAGATATTCTGCAGCCTTTTCCAGCAGTCTGATTTTGTCTTCAGCCTCCACGGCCTGCTCACGGTCCTTTCGGAGTTCGGGCAATTGGCTGGCTGCCTGATCGATGCCCTGTTGATGACGCAGCGCGTCCTTGACTTTGTCTTGGGCGACCTTGAGTTGGCTCGATTGTTTTCTGGGTGACGACGGTCGCTCTGAATAGCCCAGGGCTCCAGCTGCGCTGTCCAGATCATAGCCGCCCTGGCTGGCCTCGGTGATGGCCTTGGCAAAGTCGGCATTGTCCGCAGCGATCAACTCGTGCAGTGCAAGGTGGTATCTGTGACGGTTTTCCGGGGGGCCAAGATCAGGCACGATTCCGGATTGACCCTGGCATGCAGTCTGCACGTAGCCTGCATCGATGTCGACCTCCCATTCGGTTTGGCCGTCCTGGAATTGGCCGGACACAGTGGGGCGCTCAAGCCCGGTGTGACCCGCCCACAGGAGTTCCTGAATGACACGAGCCGTGGTGCTCTTGCCAGAGCCGTTGGGGCCGTGGATCAGATTGACCCCCGGTGACAGGTCCGTCAGTGTGAAGCCCTCACCCTGACTGATGCCGAGCGCACGATGAATCTGAATGCTGTCAAAATGGACGGCTCTGCGACTCATGGGGTCTGGGTCTCCAGTTGGGTCAGCAGGGTCCGACACTGTGTTCGCAGGACCTCGCGAGCCAGGGCTTCGGTGATTTCTCGCTGAGGCAACTGCACGAAATCCGTGCGTCTTTCGATTTCCTTTAGCCCGTCACGGACTGAGTCTATCAAGTCTGCGACCTCTGGCGACACTTCCGGACCGTCCAACTCCAGCAAGAGCCTGGCCACGGCACCTGGTGCAGACCGGGTTTTGGCGTGCTCTTCCAGATTAATGGGCGGCATGGTCTGGGTGTCTATTTTCTCTACGGTCATTGCCCCGTTGCCTGCAGGCAGAGAAAGGTCACCCGTGATGCGATTGGCCACGTCAGCCACGCAGTGCGCTACAGGCGTGACGCCGGTCAACTGTACACGCACGCTCGCATGCACAAAGTGAAGACCTGCCAGGCTGCCGATGCGATCCGCTTCTTGGCGCAACTTTTTCAGAATACGGGTCTCCAATTCGGTTTCGTTTTGGGCATCGCTCAGGTCAATGGTCAACTGCCCGTACCACACGCTCGACAGCGGGCGCTGCTCCGGCATGCCCAGCGTTCCGCGTGACACCTCCAGGAGCCATGGGCCATGGGCCCCGGTTTCACCCGGATCGAATGCCTGCGGTGACCCTGGATAGAGAACCCAGGGCGAGCCGGAGATGAGACGGGACGCATGAATGTGCCCCAGCAGCCACGCCGCGGGCGGCAATTTCTGGAGACGCACCAGTTCGAGCGGGGCATACGGTGAATGGCCCACATCCAGATCGCCGTGTACCATGCCCAGGATGGGAGTGGCAGGATCTTTGGCCAGGCCATATGAGTGCAGGGGACTCTCGATGACGCGCTGTGTCGGAAATGACCAGCCGTCCAGGTGCAGGCTTGGGTGGCCAGGTGTGTGAATCGTCAGGCGTTCCCATTGGCCGCCGCGTCCCAGCAGAACGAAATGTTCACGCGGCAGTTGGTCCGCCAGGCGAGCCAGGACGTCGAAATCGTGATTGCCGCTCACTGCGACTGTGCGGATATCATGGTCTGCCAACCTGTGTATCCCCTGCTCCAGGGGGCCGATCGCCTCCCAGAACCGATTCTTCGTATCCACGACGTCACCGCTGAGGCACAAAACATGGACCTGTGCCTGGATTGCCAGATCAACGATCCGATGCCAGGCCGCGATGGCCCGAAATTCGTCGCGATGCGCAGTGGTGGACAGCCGTGAAGACGAGCGTCCCAGATGCAGGTCTCCGCACAGGAGTAAACGCAATGCAGACTTGTCCTTTGAGTTTGTCATATCGTGCTTGTTTGCAGTATTCAACCTTGAAAGAGTCATGACCCATGGAGACAGTCAATTCTACAGGAAAACCCTGTACCGGATGACCGTTTCCCTTGCAGCGGCCCAATCCTACCCCGGTTGGGTGGCTGTGACAAGGGGAAATGCACAGGGTAGGGGGGATGCCGTGATGCAGCCCGGTATGCAGATA
>JAIPFM010000121.1 GCA_021736645.1 Phycisphaerae bacterium
AATGCCAGTGAAACAGCCTCTGCCATTTGGGAGGCCCTGCCCTTTGAAGCCACAGTGAATCGCTGGGGAGACGAGATCTACTTTGCCATTCCTGTCCAGGTGAAGCTCTCTCAGGATGCCCACGCAGACATGGCTGTGGGCGACGTGGCATACTGGCCCCCAGGCCAGGCCTTCTGTATCTTCTGGGGCCCCACGCCTGCCAGTACAGGCTCCGAACCCCAGGCCGCCAGCCCGGTCAACGTATTCGGCAGGGTCCTGGACAGCCCACAGGACTTCGGCAATGTACAGGATGGAGACACGATAACAATTGAACAGGTGTAACCTTTGTGACTGTTGACTTTCAGCTCAAAACTGAAAACCAAAACAAAGTGACTCAAGACACAAAATCTTGAGTCACTTTGTTTTTACTGTACATTCAATTCAAAGCTCTGCGAATGGCTGTTGAACTCCGGGGCGTACAGGCACTGGATACTGGCAATGCCGGACTGATACTGCCCCTTGAGCTGCACGCGTGTGCTGTATTCAAAGACGTACGTCCCCTTGGGCAGGTAGGCAATAAAGAAGTCTGCGGCAGTGTCACTGACGCTTTCATAGTAGCCCAGACCATCCTGGTATCGGTATCCGCTCAGCGCAGCCACAGGCTCTGTGCCGCTGCCCCGCTGGTCCTTGAGGTGCACGTATTCCATGTCACGGTCCACGCGCAATTCCACGCGAACCACCAGTTCATCTCCCACGGCCAGGGCCCCCTGCACAGGGAACAGCACAGGCCCGGATGTGGTGTTCTTTTTCGTGTACAGCATCTTGATGAGCTGCAGCGGTGTGTCGTCATACGCAGCGATCTTGCCCACATCTTCCAGATACTGCCAGTGCACACTGCCCCAGCTCACACCGTCGTCCAGCTTTTTGACAGTGACATGTCCCATGGCAGGTTCGATCTGGGAACCGGAAAATCGCGTTTCGTAAAAACCGGTGCCTGCTTCAATGGCCTGGGGCGTAATCCACTGACCAGCCAGGGCCACATCCACAATCTCGTTTGAGGCCAGGAGACTATTACCGCGAACCAGCAGCGCATAAATTGCATCCACTGTGGCCACCGTGGTTTTCCAGTGCTGTGTCTGTTTCTGCTTGAGCAGCCAGACCTGACAGGCATCCACGGCCTCCGCGTCCCCTTCCACCTCGTCAAACGCCTCGATCATCATGGCCTGGGTCTCGATGGGCGCATGAAACCATGACCAGTGCCGTTCCAGATCCCGCCAGAACATGCCGAGTTCCTCGTCCTGCACACTGTGCTGGCGTATGGAGGCCATGATGGCAGGCGTCGTGTCCAGATCACCAAACCGCTTCAACGCCAGGGCCAGCTGCGCCTGGCACTGCCTGGGCAGATCCAGCCAGACTTCGCGTAGACGGTCCAGTTCAGGCTGTAGCTCGGCCCAGAGTTCGGGCTTGACAGGTGCATCGTCCAGGAAGAAACTGCGAGCGTACAGATACAACACCATCGCGGGACGCGCCACGTGGCGATCCTCCTCACCCCGGGTCAAGTAGTCATACACCCAGCCGTCCAGGGCATCCAGGGCCTTGATGGCACGGCTGACATCCAGGTCCACACCGAGGTGACGCAGGCGGCCGAAACCGCACACAATGCGAAGCGTGATGTATTCATTGGCCCTGCCCCCTGGATACCACGGCCACAGACCGCTGGCATACTGCCGATCCTTGAGTTCGGCCATGACAGAGGACAGTTCCTGTGTAAGACGGTTGCCGTCAAACAGGATGCCCACATGTCTGCGCGCCTGGGATTCGGAGTCCGCCTGTCGGACCCAGGGTGTCTCCTCCAGGAGTACGGCCTTGAGGTCCTCGTTCTTGTCCAGGGGACTGTCCAGTGCGTCCGTGTTCTTCCATTGGTCAAAGACCGTGCGAATTCTGGGGTCGCTGTTGGCAATATAGGCTGCCAGACTGTTTGCGTAGTAGCGGTGGAACAGTTGATCCGTACTCCTTTGGGGGTGTTCCATGAGATAGGGCAGGGCCATGACCGCGTACCACGCAGGCTGTGACACCATCTGGACTGTCAGACTCTGGTGCTGGAGCGACTCAGACTGGCCGGATGCCAGGAGGGAGTCGAATTCAAATGCCTTGGTCTGCGCACCGCGTATGGGAAGAGGGAGTGACTCGATCACCAATTGTCTGCGACTCAACACGGGCAGATACGCCTCTTCACCGTCACTGAGACGGGTCGTGGCACCCACGGCCCTGTACGCCAGGGTCTCGCAGCCGTCCGGGATCGTGATACGCCAGGTATAGGTCCGGGTCTCCTGACTGGGCACATCAAAGGCCTGCTCAGGCGTGACATTGCCCAGCACAGCATCCATGGCCGCTTCAGTACGCACATTGGAAAAGGTCAGACGCACCTGGCCGGTTTGTCTGGCAGCGGACTGGTTGGTGACCTTCACAGGAAACTCGATCACATCGCCTTCCCTGACAAAACGCGGTGCATTGGCCTGGATCATGAGGTCCTTGGCCGTGACCATGGTGTCCGTGAGAAATCCGCTTCGCAGGGCCTGGTCATGAGCAAAGCCCAGGAACCGCCACTCGGTCAGATCCTCAGGCAAGGTAAATTCTATGTTGACCTCACCGTTGCTGTCAGATCTCAGATGCGGGTAAAAGAATGCAGTCTCGTGGAATTCCTTCCTGGCCACGATCTGGTCCAGATTGACAACAGGCGCTACCAGCGGTTCGTTCGGAGGGGTGTTATTCGCCTTGTCCGTATCATTGACTTCACTTGAATCTCCATCACGCCCCCCGCCCGAGGTGTACACAGGTCCCCAGTAGGGGAACAGCGGCATGAGACCATCCGGGAAGTGCCTGTAGGTCTGCACCACGCCCTTGGACGCGATCTGCCACTGAGAAAACAACACGGAAAACTGCCTGGCCGAGTTGGCAAATGCAGAGGTCAATCGACTGGTTTCCTGACGGAAGCCGCCGATGGTCTGGAGCCAGGTATGCGGCAGCAACTGATCCAGGGAGGCGTCATACAGACCGACCACCATCTCAGCCACGGCCTTTTTGGCATCAGGCCCTGTGATCACGGCAGTCCACTGTTCGTCCTGACCTGGCAAGAGCCTGGATCTGAACCGCTTCCAGACCACACTCAGGGTCTTGTTGGTCCAGGGGACGGTCACAATGCGTTCTGTCACATACGCCCTGTTGTCGCGTACGTAGGTCCAGCGTATGGTGACACCGCCACGCATATCCTCAGTCACTGGAAGCTCAACCATCTGCTGTGTATGCTGTGTATCAGTCCAACCTGCAGACAAGACCTGCCCCCGGCATTCGATTTCCACGAAGGCCCGGCCCTGGTCATAGCCCGTACCCCAGAGCCCGACAAATGTGTCACCCGGTTCCACGGACCAGGCATTCGCAGTCACGTGGTTTGGCACACGCACTGCAAAGTGCGATGCCTCGGGGTCGACCACCGTAATCGTCTTGTTGGCTGTCACGGACTGGCCGAATCGATCCTCGGTCTCCAGCACAGCCCTGTAGATCCCGGCCCCCAGTGGTGCAGAGACCGTGGCCTGGCCCAGGGCATCGGTCGTGACCTGAGCCGTGAACACCTGGGTCTCCAGATCCCAGGTCTCAGGATGGGTGTCGTCGGATGCAGGCCGAAGGCCGTATGATCTGTATCCATAGGCAGGGTAAGCCAACGGGGCACGCACCACAGCGTCAGGCTGCCTGAGCGTGTACACGGACACCGTACACGCTGCAGCTTCGGGCGCTGCATCGAGACTCTCAGTAGTGACAGTGAGCACCACAGGGCGGGTTGCTGTTTGCCACTCGTGCGCATCGAGTGACGCCTGCAAGGCCGTGTATCCAATCCGGATCAGGCTGTCCACGGATCGCGTCTCGCCGGCCGTGTCCGTGACATCTGCGTGGATACTGTACAGAAACACCGGCTCGTGCGCGGCCAGCACGGACAGATCCGGTCTGGCGGTAAAGGGGATGTCAAATGTCCCGTCCACACGTGTCACGCAGGACCCCTGGCCGATCACCTGAGACTGGGGGACAGGCACCCACCAGCACCATCGGGGGAACCGCAGAGTCCGTTCCACGTGCCACGTCACCTGGGCACCACCCACGGGCGCACCTGTATAGGCCGCAGCCCTGGCCGGCATCATGATCTCATCATTCAATCTGGGAGCGTCCACGGGCGCGTTGATTTCAACCTGGAACGTGGGACGCTTGTAGGCTTCCACCTGCACGGGCGCATACCCGAATGGCCCCTGGTCCACGGTCAGGGTCATGCGTCCCAGCAGGCGGTCTGACGGCGCAATAAAGCTCCCGCTGAATGCGCCGTAGTCATTGCATCGGTGTTCATACCGGGCGATCTCCTGATACGATGTATCCCGGAATACGACACTGAGCTTTCCCCCTGCCAACACCTGATACTGATCTGTGGTGGTATTCTGCGTCAGGCAGATACCCTTGTACTGCACAGTCTGTCCGGGCCTGTATAGGGACCGATCTGTAAAAAAGACCGTCCTTTGTGCGGGGCCGGGAGGCGGCACAGGCTGACGCATGCTGTATTGTGCTTCACTGAACAGCGTATCTCCCTGGTACTCTGCGCCAATCAGGAACCCACTGGTGTCCCTGTCATGGGAAAAGTCAAACATACCGTTCGCATCGGTGTAGGTCACACGAATCTCTTCCTGCCTGCCGGACTTGTCATCGTACTGCCACGCACTCACCCTGGCCCTGTGAATGGGACTCCCGGTTCGTGCACTGACCACGAATCCGTTCACAACGCCTTCCCCGGATGCATGTCGCGTGACCAGGGCCAAATCACTCACGCAGATCGGCGTAAAGCTCAACTGATTGTTCGTTTCCGTAAAACTGGAACGATGACTTGCAATGATATAATACGATCCCTTGGGCAGATCGTCAGGCACATTCACGGACTCTGTGCGCGACTTGAAGTCCGGGGTCTCCGTCAACTCGGCCTGCCATTGAGCCACAGGAGGTTCCAACAGGAGTGCCTGCTTTTCATCAGTACTGAGATAGTCTCCGGCCAGGGTGCGCCTTGTCTTGATGTCATACGGCACGGCCCTGAAATAGACACTGTCGACATTCTTGTAGGTGACCTGAATGTCCGGCCAGGGTGCATTCCACACGCGCTCTGTGGCCATGGTTACGGACTTGCCCTCGATCTGCTGAATCAGATTGTAGCACAGAATGCCGCCGTAACTGGCAGGATACTGATCCCACCCCTGCGCAGCCAGGGCATAAGCCTGAGCCGTGTCGCCCTGTGCCAGAAGCACGGAAGCCCACCCATGCAGGGCCTCGGCTGCTGTGTCGTGATTTCCCCACTGCCCGACAAAACGCTCCAAAGCGGCCATGTAGATCGCATCCCGGTCCGGCCCAATGGCCGTGTTTCCGGCAAACCTGAGCCGCCCAAGATCGGCCTCTACAAGGGCGATCGGATCAGAATCTGACTGGTGAAAACTCAGCAGATCCTGGTACAGATGAATGGCCCGGAGCTTGGGCGAATCCTGCTGTGTGGTCACGGGCGTCCACGCAAGGAACTCTGACAGGGGCGCGAACACAGGACTGTCTGCCATGATCTCAAAATAGTCCGCCGGTCTGTACGCGGCCTGTTCGCCTGCCGCATAAAAAGACAGGGCCTCATGCACCAGAAAATCATACAACGTGGGACGCACCGAATCCTGCACAGTGCCCCGTTCGAGCAGATCGTCATACTGGGCAATTGAAATCGCCTTGAGCGCCTGGTCATCTGCCAGGGCCGCAGAAAAATGCGCGTCAATTTCAGCCAGAATCCGGGTCAGGTCCCAGGTTTGAATATCGTCACCGGGCGGCTCCGAAGTCTGGGTCCGCTGGATATAACGCCATCGATTCTGCTGAAAATACTGCCAGAACCAGTGTGCCAGCACCGCCTCCATGACCGGCTTCATGGCCTCTGGAGCCTGAATCAGCTCTGCCTGGAGACGGATGATTCTCTCCTCAGGTGCCCCCCCCTGAATATCACCTTGCAGCACAATCTTGAGACAAATCGCCCTAATGGCCTCAGCATGGGCCTGTTCTTCCAGGGCCTGAGGAATGATCTGGTCGAGCAGATTGATGGCTGTCACAGGCAGACCACTGTCCAGGGCTTTGTCCACATCACGCCACAATCCGTCTCTCGGCCCTGCGAAAACCACGCCACAGCACAGTACAATGAGTGAAATGAACCCTATCCGTTTCATGGTCAGTCCTCCCAAGAACTGATGCAAATTGTTTATTTGTCGCTGACCAGACCATTTTATCTTTTGCCCTACTAAAGATCAATGGGCATATCATTTCAGACTTCATCTTGACAAAAATGTCGTTCGTGTTAGAATCATTCGTTCTAGAACTAATCAGCAATCAAAGTATCTGTTTTGACTGAATCTACAAATATGACAACACCACAAACAGACGATTTTTTTGAGAAGTACGGTCTGCGCATCCTGCGAACGATCAGGCAGATAATCCGTGCCGTGGACATCCATTCGCGCAAACTCAACAGCGAGTTCAAGATCACGGCCCCTCAAATGATCTGCCTCTATAGCCTGCAGCGACAGGGCAGAATGACCCTGTCAGAGTTGGCAGAGCATGTCAACCTGGGAAAAAGTACGGTCAACGGCATTGTGGATCGCCTGGAAGAAAAGGCCCTCCTGTCGCGCACACGCAGCACTGTAGATCGACGTAGGGTATACCTTGAGATCACCGAACAGGGTGTAAAACTCACAGAATCTGCCCCGTCTCTCATCCAGGACCGTCTTGCCACGGCACTCAAAAAACTGCCCGAATTGGAGCAGGCCGCCATTGCACTCTCTTTGGAACGAGTCGCGCAGCTCATGGGAGCAGAAGACCTGGATGCCTCGCCCAATCTACTATTGAACTCACCCAATGAATCCAAAATAAAGGATGCCTAATGCATTTATCCAAGACACAAAAACGTATTGTGAATGACATCGAAACCGGGGCCGGCCGCTCTCAATGGCGCGACTGGAAGTGGCAGATGCAGCACTGCATCCGTTCTCTGGACACCTTTGAGGATCTGCTTCGAATTCGCCTGCCCCGAGATCAACGCAAGGTGTTTGAAGAGACCATTGATAAATTCCCCATGTCCATTACCCCATACTACCTGTCTCTGATCAATACTGACGATCTTGAAAACGACCCGGTCTTCAAGCAGTCTTTTCCCTCGCCTCTGGAACTGTCGATCCAGAAGGGAGATATGGCCGACCCCCTGCATGAAGACAAGGACAGCCCCATGGAATGTCTGATGCACAGATACCCGGACCGCGCCCTGCTGATGGTCAGCAATATGTGCAGCATGTATTGTCGGCACTGCACGCGCAAGAGGCGTGTGGGGGATGTGGACAGTATTCCCAGTAAGACTGTACTCCTCGAGGCCATTGACTACATCCGGAACACGCCGCAAATCAGGGATGTCCTGCTCAGCGGAGGAGACCCCTTTCTGCTGTCTGACAATCATCTGGACTGGATCCTCACGGAACTGCAGACCATCGACCATGTGGAGGTCATCCGCATTGGCACGCGCACGCCTGTGGTCATGCCGTACCGGATCACTCAAGACCTGGTCGACATGTTAAAAACACATCAGCCCCTGTGGATCAACACCCATTTCAATCACCCCAGAGAGCTGACACAGTCATCCAGGACCGCTCTGGCCATGCTGGCGGATGCAGGCATCCCCCTGGGCAATCAATCCGTGTTGCTGGCAGGCGTCAATGACTGTCCCCGTATCATGCGTGCCCTGGTCCACAAACTCGTGGCCAATCGCGTGCGGCCCTACTACCTGTATCAATGTGATCTGTCCGAAGGCCTGAGCCATTTCCGGACACCCGTGGGCAAGGGCATCCAGATCCTGGAAAGCCTGATTGGCCATACCAGCGGCTTTTGCGTGCCTACCTATGTGATCGATGCACCAGGCGGTGGCGGCAAAATACCGGTCATGCCCAACTACCTGATCTCCTGGTCCACCAACAAGGTCGTATTGCGTAATTACGAGGGGGTCATCACCACGTACAAGGAACCCGACTCCTATGAACCCATCTTCTGTGATCGAGAATGTGACTGCTGTGACCTTCAACTCGGCCTCGAAGACGCTGACGAGCAAAAGTCAGTGGGCATTGAAAAGCTCCTGTCCGACCACGACAAAACCATCGCTCTGGTGCCTGCCAATAATGTCAGACATCAACGCAGAGATCTCGTGGAGCTTTAGCGGTTTTCAGCGGCTGCCAAAGCAGGGTCATGGTTTATTTAAAAGCCTTCCTGTAACCGTGAACCGTGAACATTTTAACCGTGAACCAACATGACACAAGGAAGACTTGTTCAGTGACCTGGATTGACTATCTCATCTTTGGCCTCTACATGCTCGGCATCATGGGTGTTGGCGTGTATCATTTTCGCCGCAACAAGGACATGGAAGATTATTACGTGGGCAGTCGGTCCATCAAGGCCCATCATGTGGGCCTCTCCATCGTGGCCACGGATGTGGGCGGCGGCTTTTCCATTGGTCTTGGCGGTGTGGGATTCACCATGGGACTCTCCGGGAGCTGGCTGCTGTTCACCGGCCTCGTGGGGGCATGGCTGTCTGCGGTGTTCATTATCCCGAGGATCAAACAAATCGATAAAAAACAGAACCTCATGACGTATCCGGATTTTCTCCGTCAGCGATACAACGCCAAGGTCGCCACGCTGGCTGCCTTGATCTCCGGCATGGGCTACCTGGGCTTTACTGGGGCTCAGATGCTGGCAGGGGCCAAGCTCGCCTCTGCCACGATCCTGCCCAGGGCCCCATGGCACATGGATCCCATTCTATTCGCCCTGCTGGTCATTGCAGCCATCACCATTGTCTACACGGTCATCGGAGGACTCAAGGCCGTGATCTACACGGATACCATCCAATGGCTGATCCTGCTCTTTGGCCTGATTGCGGTGACCATCCCGGTGACACTGGTTAAAATCGGCGGCTGGCAGGGGCTGCGATCTGCCCTGCCTGACCACTACTTCACCTTGACCAATATCGCGCCTGTGACATTCATCAACTGGATGGTCACCATCATCCCCATCTGGCTGATTGGCATGACACTCTATCAGCGTATGTATGCCTGCAAGAACACGCGAGAAGCCAAGAGAGCCTGGTACATGGCAGGGATCTTTGAGTATCCGATCATGGCCTTCTCCGGTGTGTTTCTGGGCATGTGCGCCCGCGTGGTCTTTCCTGAAGCAGAAAAGGAAATGGCCCTGCCCATGCTCATCCGCGACATCCTGCCCGTGGGTGTCACCGGTATTGTGATCTCTGCCTATTTTTCTGCGATCATGTCCACAGCAGACAGTTGCCTGATGGCCTCGTCCGGCAATTTTGTCAATGACATCCTGGAACGGTACTGCCTGCGCAGACTCACTGCCCGACAGTCCATCCGACTCTCCATGCTCTGCACCCTGATCATCGGCGTACTGGCAGTTCTCCTGGCCGCTCAATTCACCACGGTCCTGGACGCGATTCTGTACGCGTACGCCTTTATGGTGTCCGGGCTGTTTGTCCCCACGCTGGGCGCCTATTTCTGGAAACGAGGCACTTCAGCCGGTGCCATGGCAGGCATGGTTGGCGGCGGTGTACTCACGATTCTCCTATTAACCCATGTCCTTGCCCTACCGGGCACCATGGCAGCCTGGGGATTGGATGCCAGTCTCTACGGCATGACCCTGTCCGCGGTTCTCTATATCAGTGTCTCACTGATATCACCCGAATACCACACTCAGAAAGAGGCTTAACGTGTCAACCTGCGATATCATTGAACAACGATCCAATGCCACCATCCAACATGGACCGCTCAGCCAGCGCATCTACCTGATGAAGCTGTCAAACGCGGAACCGCAGTCCATCATTCCGGAGTTGAAGACCCTGGCCCGAAGAAAGGGCTACACCAAGATCTTTGCCAAGGTCCCCCAACCCAAAGTCTCTCCCTTCAAAGAGGCAGGCTACAGGGTGGAGGCCCGGGTCCCCGGCTTTTTCAAGGGCGAAGAAACAGCCTGCTTCCTGGGCTACTACCTCAATCCCAAACGGCAGGTCCCCAGAGACAAAGGCAAACTGGACACGGTTCTGTCCATCGCTCAGGCAAAAACACATCAGCCGTGCCGCACCAAGCCGACGCCCCCAAAACTCACCCTGAAAAAATGCAGGCCCCAGGATGCGTCTGCCATGAGCAGGCTCTACAAGAAAGTCTTCCCATCCTACCCATTCCCTATCGACGATCCTGGGTACATACAGCAAACCATGCAGACGCACATCCAATATTATGCCTTTGAATCCAATGGTCAGCTGCTGGCCTTGTCCTCCGCGGAGATGGATCCAAAACAGAAGAACGTGGAGATGACGGACTTTGCCACACTGCCCCCCTACAGAGGCCAGGGCCTGGCCGTGCAACTGCTCAGGCACATGGAAACACAGATGGCAGCGCAGGGCATGACCACGGCCTACACCATTGCCAGGGCCTTGTCCCCTGGCATGAACATCACGTTTGCCAAACGAGACTATCAATACAATGGCCGACTCATCAACAACACCCACATTGCCGGCCAGATCGAAAGCATGAACGTGTGGTCAAAAGGTCTGTCGGGTGTTTAGGCTGAAGGCTCCTTATTTTGACACGGATTGCGCGGATTTCACGGATTCAAAATTGAACTGCGGGAGAAAAGGGGTCGGTACTCGGATCTCAGGGCTTATACCATGTCACCAAGGCCGATGCTTTCATCCAAGGTCCAATCCCTACGCTACCTGGGCTCAATGGACACGGGGCCGGTTTCAAAATCCGTGGGATTGACCCACCCGGAATTCAGCTTTTCTCCACGCATGAAACGTTCATAAAAATTGACTGAATTTTTGTCCATGTAGGGATACTCGTCAAAGACCTGGCCCTGGCCGAACATGCGGGGATCTTCCTGCGCCTTGAGTTCGCTGAATAACTGCTTGCTGAGACGGGCCTTGACCCTGGCATACTCGGGTTTGTCTGCCAGGTTGATCATGCACTCGGGGTCCCTGTCGATACGATACAGTTCCTCTTCAGGGCGTTTTCCAAAGGCCGCTTGCCAGTACTCGTCGGTCTCTCCTGTGCGGCGCAACTGAAGGACCTGGGTCTTGGTGGGACTGCCGTCGCAGTTGAGATACCCGGTTTCCGGGTCACCTGCGGGCCATCGCGTGGGCTCGAAGTTTTTGACGTACAGATACTGGTCCTTGACAATACCCCGAATCGGATAGCCCCAGTCATGGGGACGTCCCACATCGTGACGTTCCTTGCCGAACAGCACGTGATCTCGTGTGCGATCCACCACACCGGATTTTCGACTCTTAAAAATGGGCGTCAAGGTCTTGCCCTGGAACGGCTGCATGGCGCATTGCGTGCGCGTCACGCCGGCCAGATCCAGGAAGGTGGGTGCAAAATCAATGAAGCTGATGAAATCATCGATCACACGTCCCGGATTCTTGATTCCGTTTTTCCACATGATGGCCAGGGGCAGGTGGTTGGACAGTTCATATTCCTGACCCTTGACGCGAGGAAAGGGCATGCCATTGTCTGCCGTGACAATCACCACGGTATTGTCCAGTTCGTTGCGCGATTCCAGGGTCTTGAGCATGCGCTGCAGGTGCCCATCGAAGTGCTCGATCTCAAACGCATAATCCAGCATGTCCGTACGCACGGTTTCATTGTCCGGCCAGAAGGAAAAGACATGATCAACGTCACTGAGCTGCTTGCCGCCCTTGGCAATGCCGGCCCCGTATTCATAGCCTCGATGCGGCTCGAATCCGCCGTACCAGAAACAGAACGGCGTCTCTCCAGGCCGGGCTGCGAGGAAGTCCTCGAAATTGGCGGCATAGTCATTGTTGGAAATCCCGCGGGCCGGCGCCTGGGTCTTTCGTTGACTGAACGGCTTTCCAGCCAATTGCCGCGCCTTGCCGTCGATCTTGCCGGGGATCCCGGGGGCCCAGCCCTTGCCCGTGGTCCCCACAAAATAGCCTTGATCTGTGAGGGCCTCTGCATAGGTCTTGAACTTGGCAGGGAAGGCCGGCCAGTGATTGGCGGCTTCTTCGAGCTGCCAGGAATTGCGCCCCGTCATGATACTGCTGCGTGACGGCGCGCACTTGGCATTGGAGGTGTAGGCGCGCGTGCACAACAAGCCCTCTCGGGCCACCCGATCGAATCCAGGGGTTTTCACCCAAGAACAGCCGTAGGCCCCCATGTGCGGATAGGACGCGTCATCAGCAATGCAGAACAGGATGTTGGGACGGGGTCCCTGGGTCTGGCTGTCAGACGAGCCCAGCAAGGCGCGTTCACACCCAGAGAGACCCACGACCGCAGCGGTGCCTGCCAGATTCCGGAGAAATGCTCGTCGATTCATAAACACAATCCTCAAAGAAACAGATAAAAACTAACGACTGGAAGTCTGTAAAACTTCCATCAGACCTCTTCAATCAAGGCCTTGTCCTTCAAATCGTCCAGAAACGCGTAGAAGTTGTCCGTCTCGGTCTGATCTCTGAGCGCCTTCTCGATGTGTTTCCTGACCTCCTTGAGATCCGCGATTTTCGAGGGCTTTCGATCATAGACCGTGGCAATGTGATATCCGAACCGGGTCTTGAAAATATGACTGATCTCACCGGGCTGGAGATGAAACACAATATCCTCAAATTCCTCCACCATCTGCCCCTTGGCAATGGCGCCCAGGCTGCCGCCCTGCTCAGGACAATCCGAGTATTTTTCAGCCACCATGCCAAACGGTCTGCCTGCATCGAGTTCGGCCTTGGCCTTTTGCATGACGTCCATGACCTGGGCCTCTGTGGCGGGATACTGGATATGCTTGACAATATGGGCACAGGCAATCTGCTCCGGAATGGTGAATTCCTGGGCATGCGCCTGATAGTACTGCTCTATCTGTGCCTCGGACGGATCAGGGGCCCCCTTGCGGATCTCTTCGATCAGCTTGCCTGTCTTGAGAGACAAGGCCGTCATGGTGATCAATGCCGCTTCGGAGTCGCAGTTCATCTCTGCATAGAGCTTGTCCGAGTCGTCGTAGGCGTCCTTGAGTTGTTTGACAGCCTCGTCAAGCTCCTGGGGCGTCACCTGAATATCACGGCGAATCGCCTCCTGGCGAAGCAGCGTGCGTTCAATCACATTGTCCCTGGCCCACTCCAAAAGTTGCTTTTCCCGAGCCTCAGACTCCATGTCCTCAAAGGCCTTGGTATACTCAGCACGCATTTTCTCAGCATCCTGCTGGATGAGGCTGTCTTCAATCGATTCACTGTTAATCACTAATCCCATGGCATACCCTTAATGTTAAAGATCAAACGGTCATTTTGTTCTTTCTAGGATATCGTACACTGCCCATTCTGGAAAGAAGAAATGCGGAGAACAAACTTTCTCCAAAAAGATAGGCTCCTGGCAGCCTGCTGGTGACCCACTGCAAAAACATACTATTGCTTCACTCGTGAATTTTCAGTATATCTTTACGTGGGACCAGAAAACAAGAAATCTGATTTTTGAATGCAGTTGTCCGAAGCCATGAGGGGTCCCTGTATGTCCGGACAAGCCTGCCCCAATTGAAAGGTGTATTTCTCATGAAAAGGCATCAAATCATCACCCTCTTGATGCTCGTCCAGTGTCTGCTTTTCTCAAGCTTCGCTGTTGGTGTTGAGGTTCAGCCAAAGCACGGACTCAATGAAGTCAACTCCAGTCTCGTCACGCTACAGGGCGGATTCTGGGGGCCGCGTCTGAAAACACACCACGAGACCACCATCCCTCACGCACTGGACTGCCTGGAACGCAATGGGCACATGACCAACTTTGACAAGGCGGCCGGAGTATTCGACGGTCCCCTCAAGGGGCACCATGCCTTTGATTCGGATCTCCACAAGGCCATGGAAGGGGCCATGTACGATTTGCAGCACCAGGACGATCCAGCACTGCGACAGCGTGTCGAGAGCATTCTCGATCGCATTCTGGCTGCGCAGCAGGATGACGGTTTTCTCATCTCCTATTTCATTGTCAATGGCCTCGACAAAAAATGGGAGGATCTTCGTCTCGAACACCAGATGTACAATGCAGGACACTTTTTCGAAATGGCGGTGGAGCATCAGCGTCTGACTGGCGAGACAAAGGCCATGGACGCTGCAAGACGATTCGCCGATCACATTGATCGGGTGTTCGGACCGGGCAAACGCTACGATGTGGGCGGACACGAAGAGATTGAGCTGGCCCTGGTGAAACTGTATCGCGCCACAGGCGAGCCCAGATACCTGGCATTGTCCCGATTCCTCCTGGATGAGCGGGGCCATCTCCACGGCACGGAACGAAAACCGTTCCAGTCCGGTCCGCTGGTCAAGCCCGATCGCCTTGAACGCCAGACCGATGCAGACTACAACCGCGCTGTGTGGCATGCCAGTCTGCGCTGGCGCAACGGACGCATGCAGGATCACAAACCGCTGGTCGAGCAGTGGGAGGCCACCGGCCATGCGGTGCGTGCCGGATACATCTATTCGGCCATGACCGACATGGCCCGGTTCATGGACGCCCCGGACTATGAACGGGCCGTGGACCACCTGTGGGACGATGTGGTAAGCCGCAAGATGTATGTCAATGGAAGCGTGGGTACGGCCCAGTATGGTGATGAAGGCTATGGCGACCCGTACCTGCTGCCCAACCGGACCTACTGCGAATCCTGCGCAGCCATTGCCCACGTCTTCTGGCAGCACCGAATGGCGCTGCTCAAGGGTCAAGCCAAGTACGCGGACGTCATGGAACTGACGCTCTACAACGGGGCGATTTCCGGCATATCACTCTCCGGTGACGGGTTCTTTTATCAGAATCCGCTGGAGAGCAAGGGGGCCAAACGGAGCGACTGGATCGGCCTGGCGTGCTGTCCCACGAACCTGACACGCATCATCCCGCAGGTGGGCGGACTGGTCTATGCACAGGGCAACGATCGATTGATCGTCAACCTCTTTGCTGCAGGTGACGCCTCGTTCAATCTGGATGACGGCACGTCAGTGAAGCTGGCCCAGAAGACGAACTACCCGTGGAACGGTCACGTACAGTTGACAGTCACGCCGGAGACCACGACGCTGTTCGACCTGAGCCTGCGCATCCCGGGCTGGGCGCTTGGCAGACCGGTGCCCAGTGATCTGTATCGTTTTGAAGATTCTCAAGTTGAACCTGTCACGCTGACACTCAATGGAGACCCCATCCTTGGTATCCCGGGAAGCGACGGGTACGTTCACCTGAGACGGCCATGGCAGCCTGGCGATGTGGTGACACTGGACATGCCCATGCCCATCCGCAGGGTGTACGCCCACGAGAAGGTCGAAGCGGATCAGGGCAAGGTCTCGTTGATGCGCGGCCCGATTATCTATTGCGTGGAGGCCGCAGATCATCCCGGCACAGACGTGCTGACCATGGCCCTGCCGCGAGACGCTGTGCTGCGTGCCGCATATCGCGATGAGCTGCTCGGCGGCGTGACAGTACTTCAGGGCAAGGCCATCAATGACCAGCAGAAGACCGTCGATCTGACAGCCATTCCCTATTACGCCTGGGCCAACCGCGCCAGAGGTGCCATGGCCATCTGGATCAATGAGACACCCATAGTGACCACCGTGAAATCGGCCGGCAAAACCCCGGTCAAGGTCTTTGTCCTGGCCGGCCAGTCCAACATGCAGGGCCAGGGCGTGGTCGCCATGGATGACCCGAGAGATTACAATGGCGGCAAGGGAAACCTCGAGTATGTCATGAAGCATTCCCCACTGGCTGCCATGTACCGACATCTCAAAGACGTTGATGGAAAATGGGCCGTGCGTGACGATGTGTGGGTTCGGTACAAGACAGAAAACCACGGATTGATGACCGGCCCTCTGACCCTAGGGTTTACCGGATACGGCGGCACAAGCCACATAGGGCCGGAACTCCAGATGGGTCATATCCTGGGTGATGCACTCGAGAATCAGGTGCTGCTCATCAAGACGGCCTGGGGCGGCAAGAGTCTGGCCAGGGATTTTCGTCCCCCCAGTTCAGGCGGTCAAGTGGGCCCCTTTTACTTGCGCATGCTTGAGGAGGTGCAGGAAGGCCTGGATCAGCTTGTGTCCGATGACACGCCCTACGCACTGTCCGGTTTCGTCTGGCTTCAGGGCTGGAATGACATGGTGGATTCCAAGGCTGTGGATCAATATGAAGAAAACCTGGTGAATCTGATCAAGAACATCCGTGTCGAGTGGAACATACCGGACCTGCCCGTGGTCATAGGCGAACTCGGCAACGGAGGACCAGGCGGCAGTCAAAATATGCTGGCCATACGCAAGGCCCAGGCTTCAGCAGCAGCTCATCCGGAATTCAACGGCACTGTCAAGTTCGTATCCACGACTGACTTCGCCAGACCGTCTGAGGAGTCTCCCAACACAGGCCACGGCCATCACTGGTTCGGCAATGCAGAGAGCTATTTTCTCATCGGCAATGCCCTGGGGCAAGGCATGGTCGACCTGCTTGAGAAAGCCGAATCGAGATAGTGCTGGAAGTCGTGCCAGTTTCACTGCTTGCCGGCATCTGCCAGAATTTTGGCCACGTCACTGTGTCCGTTATTGACGGCAAAATCGTACGCGGTCTCCCCATCGATGTCCTGTAGTGTTGTATCAGCGCCATGCTCCAGCAGCAACTGCACAACCTCGGCCTGGCCTTCAGCTGCAGCAAACATCAGGGCTGTCCACTGTTCCTCTTTGTCTATGACATTGGGATTGGCCTTGTGCTTCAATAACAGTGCCACGACCTCGTGGTTGGGACCGCTGGCCGCATAGATCAGCGCGGTACGCCCGGTCTCATCACAGGGGTCTATGGCCGCACCATGATCGATCAACATCTGCACTGTACTGGTGTGGCCGTTGAAGGCAGCCAGCATCAGGGCAGTTCGGCCGTTTTCATCTGCCGCATTGGTATCGGCGCCCTGCGTCAGCAGCATCTTGACGGTCTGAACCAGTCCTTCCAGCGCGGCTTCACGCAGCGCAGCTTCATTGGCCGGGGTGGAGGGTGGGGCCGCTGGACTGGCCTGCTCAGTCTGGCTGACTGGCGCCTGCACGGGCACAACCTCCGGCGTCTGCTTCACCCAGAGCACCCACACGACAATGCCCAATAGAACACTACCCAATCCTGCAAACGCAACTACCTGCCACGGCTTCTTCTGTTTTATGGTCGACATGCCCCAGACATTAACAGAACTGCCAGACTATGTCCAGATCGAAACATTGATTAGAACTGAGTCAGATAGTCCATGCCTGTTTTAACCAGACTTCCCAAGAAAACCGAATCCTCGGCGAGCAAACAGGCCCGCGCCTGCCATGGATTATTCGAGCCACAGCCACGCCTCTTCAAGCGTACTATCCTTCAACCAGTTTTCCATCATCAGGGCTTCATCCAGTTCGTCAACCCTGCAGTCACCGTTGAGATCTCCGACCAGGGGTTCATAACCGGGCAAGGCAGCAGCGGCCGCACAGCTGTCTGCATACACACTGATGGTCATGGTATCTGAACCCTTGTATTCTCCGTCGTCAGCCTCCAACTGCAAAACATAGGCGCCCAGGGCGGACAATGTGATGGTGGTGGCCTCTGCACCTGGGTCCGCTATGACAGCGCTGGGATTGTTGGGATCATCCGGCTCACTCACCACGGTCCACTGCACAGTGTAGGGCTGGATCGCGCCGTCGTCGGTGACCATGCCCGCGATGTCGCCCACACGAACGCCGTCCTCCAGATAGGTCACCACATCGGCACCGGCATC
>JAIPFM010000122.1 GCA_021736645.1 Phycisphaerae bacterium
ACTCGTCCCCGGTCCCTTGATTGTTGTTTTTGTCCACACCAGTTTTTGCGTGGCTTCTTCCTCAGTCACCTTGGGACCGCCCAGGTTCCAGCCGCTCTGGATATTCAGGCTGAGTTCCAGATTCAGACGCCTTGCCTCTGTACAGGCATGCACAAACAGGGCTGTCCATTCAGGCCCGCCAAACAGCGGTCCGTCAGGGACCCTTCGATTGCCCTGTTGGCTGCTGCCGTCTGCATCGAAGATCATGGCCCCGTTGTACCCCTTGGCCTTCATTGCCTCGAGATCACGGGTAATGGCGTCCTTGGTGACATTACTGTTGAGCCACCACCAGAAACTTCGAATGCCGGCACTGTGGGGCGGATTGAGAAACCCCCTCTCCAGATTATCCGAAAAGACCGAGCTCGTTGTCAGGAGTAGGGTAAGTACGATGAGTGAGATTCTCATGGCGATTTCCTTTGGATTAGATTAAACATCCGGCCTGTCCCACCTTCGATCATGACGCCTATCGGCCAATAATGAACAGCGATTTGATCGGGGGCAACTCGATCTGTACCCTGGTGACATCAGTCAGGCTTTTTTTCTCATACACAGTCTTGGGCTCTGAAATCTCTCCTGTATGAGGATTCCAGGATTCAGGTGATACGGTGCCTCTCAGTGCCACCCACGTACTGATCGGCGATTGGGTCAGATTGGCAAGAAAATAAATATCCTGTCCATCCCGGACCTTGTGGATGTAACGAAGCGTTTTGCCGACCTCACATGTCACGTCATACACATCCACCATACGATCGAGTGTCTCACGCAGGGAATCGGCCGTGGGAGTTTCCAGAAAGACCGCCCTGCCCCCCTGCTCATTTGCGGCTCGGAAAAACATGGTCTCAATGGTCTTGACCACATCTGTGTCATGCCCGAATTCGGCGGACTTGGACGGCAGCGTACCCGTGGCAATGACCTTGCCCCCATGGTCGTAGAATGCCTTGATGGTCTTTAGATTGCGCCATGAGATCGTCTTGTGCCCGGGAATGATCATCACCTTGAACCGTTCGTAGTTCACGGCATTGTTCAGCACCAGCGTGTCATCCTGGATACTGCATTTTTCATCCAGGACTTCCGGATGAATGAACGTGTAGTCACGCCCCACTTCCGTGGCCAGCAGTTCACCGACCTCCACGTAGTCCGCTTCAGGCACGAGCACGCCGCCCTTGTAATAGCCCAGCTCGCCGTCGAGGTGGTGACTGCCCTGCAGCGTGGCTATGGGATACAGCACGGCAATGTCCGCCACATGGCGCCCATGATTCTGCAGGAGCAGGTTCAGCCGGCTCATGTAGGTGTTGTACTGCGGCAGTTGGCCGGCATATTTATCGTGGCGCCATGAGAGCTCCGGTTTGAAGGTGACCTTTGTGTCGTCGTACCACACGGCATGGGGAATCAACTGGTTGATGCCCTTGGTGTACTGCTCCATGGCCACGTGGTACATCGTGTCCCAGGAAATGTCACCCATGGCGCCATAGGTCTCGGACATGACCAGGGCCTTGTCCCAGTTGTAGGCGACAGAGCTGATCACCTTGTAGAATCGCTCGGCCGGCCGATTCCCGCCGATCTTGTCCACACCGGGAATGTCCTGGTACTTGAAACACAACATCAGATCGCCTGCCACACTGACCGGATTGACCACCTCCTCCTGGTCCTGATGGCCGGTCGCAGCGATGCCATGCTGATCACACCAGTCCTGAATGACCTTGGGGAATCCCAGCGCGTACAGTTCCGACCTGAAACCGAACAGATAATTCCTGGCCGCCTGGGTGTCCGGGCCGATGTCGTACCACAGCGCAGGATACCAGGGCGCTGGGTCAAAACCGTGTCGGGTCTTGAACTTCTCGTTGAATGCCCCGGTCCACATGCGCCCCTGGGCTCGATACATAGTGGGCTCATCATTGAATGTACCGTCAATGGTGTTGCCGAAATATTCCTTGAACCGATCGTAGTACTGCTGGTGCGTCATCTGCACGAAATGCTCGACGCCCTCCGGGTCCAGGTAGTCCACATTGGGGTCCCCATCCTTGACACACATGAAAATCATCACCTTCCATTGGCCTTTGGGCACAGACCAGCTGACCTTGCCGTCCTTCACCCTGCCGGTGAGATCCACACGGGTCTTGGACGCCATGTCCATGGCCACGATGCTCATCAAGCGGCCCTCTGGAATTTCAGCAGCGAACTGGCCCGGTCCGGTCACGTCCTGCTCGTGCCTGTCCAGACGTTTGATCGTATGGTCCGGGAATTGATTGGCAAAGCGCGGCACACCATCCCCGTTGATGGCGCCTGCACTGCCGCTCGGGAAACCATACTCATCATAGATGCACATGGTCATGCCCAGTTCCCTGGCCTTGCTCAGGGCCACACCATACATTTTGAAGTACGCTTCGCTGAGATACGTGGGCGTAAATCCCTTGCCAAAGGGCAGGATACCGAAACCTCCATACCCACATTTGTCACGCGCTGCCTGCATCTGTTGAACAATCCCCTCTTCGGTGACCGTGGTATTGTTCCAGAACCACAGGGGACGCGCGGCATATTTGAGCGGAGGATCAGCGAATGATTGGGCCAGATCTTCAACACCGGCCATGCAGCAGGTCACACAGAAACAAAGGGTTATCAGGCAGGACAGTCTGGGATTCATCATGCTGCTCTTCCATTGATTTGAAATATGGACTATGTCATTCTCTGATGTCGAACGAATGCCTTGAATTGTGATGTATACCATGATTTCCGAGGCCTGGCTGGTAGAACTGGTTTCACATGTGATTTCACAACCATGGACGTGATTCTACCCTCGATACCAGGACAGATCAATGGAAAACGCAGACAGGCCCGAGTTTCATCCGGGCTAGAGGCATGACCTCATGACCAGGTCGAGGTGTCCAAGACACCCTCTAAATGAAACAGGACCCATGCCGAATAGTCCGGTACAGGTCCTGCCCTTATTGAATTCGCGGCTAGTCTTTAACCGTCTCAAACATCCTATCAGCCTGCAACACTACCTGTCAAAGGGGCTTGTACGCCCGGCCAGCCAGGCGATTTCAGCCTGTGACAGAGCCCGGTCGTACAGCGATACATCATCCATCTCACCCATGACAAAACGCTGCAGGTTGGTGTCCATGAGTACACCCAGTGTGAACTTCGGCACTGCCGTGAACTGGGTACTGTCGGCTACTGAGCCAATCTCCCGGCCATTCACATAGAGGTTCATGGTGTCCTCGGTTTTGACGGCTGCCACATGATACCAGACGCCGTCATCATAACCTGGTCCACTATAGACATTGTTGCCGCCACTGGTGCCAAAGGGGAACCGATGTAAATAGCGGATCGCACCGGCCGCACTCAACTCAAGAAGAATCCCGTGACCGCCGGTCTCGCTGTACAGGGACAGCAGGTCTGCACTGGCACTCAGGTCTTCAGAGCGGAACCACAGGCTCACCGAGTAGGTGGGCAGCAGGAAAGATCCTTCGACCATCACAAAATCATCCGTGCCATTGAGCTGAATGGCCTGACCATTTTTGCCGGCTACATATTGAGGTGCACCTGTCACTGTGCCGTGATTGGTACCTGCGCTGTCGGAGGCACTGCCTTCAAAGCCGTAGTGGGCCACAAGGCCTGCATTGCCCGGGTCCGCAGGCGTGACCCGATCAGGCCCTTCCGGTGTCAGCGTGATATCGTCAATATAGACCACACCCACGCCCCCTTCAAAACCAAGGGTCAACTCATTCACACTGGCGAGGTTGACACCGGTGAGACTCGTCAGGTCAATGGTCCAGGGCTGCCACGGTTTTTGCTGCAGATCGGTCGCATCACCCGGGTAGTCAATGCGTTTGTTGTTGATCTTGATATACATCCGGGTGGTGGTGTTGGCAGGATCACCATAGAACCACAGCTTGAGTCCCTGGATGCCGTACAGAGCCCAGTTTTGAGGGTCTGCAAATTTGCGTGTGGTTTCTGACACCCCCCCTGCGCTGTTGTTGTAGTAAACAGGCATGGATTTTGAGCCGCTCCTTACAATGCCTGTTTCCATGATGGAGCCGTCAAAATAAGGACTGCCCGGCCCCCAGATGTCGTGGCCCACACCAGATCCCGTGCCATTACCTGCATAGTCAACCGGGAAAAACTCATCCGCAGAATACCCATACCCATCAATCCAGGTCTGGAACGGACGGTTCGGGCTGAAGTTGCTGTAACTCTCGAAATCGTCCACCACCCACGCAGACGGTGTGCTCAAGCTCCACACAGGGCCGGCCCACACAGAGGGGACCTGGGCCTCATTGACTTCATCCACGCGCCAGTAGTACGTTTGGCCCAGCTGAAGATCAAGGGCGGTCAGGTCCAGACTGTGGGTGGATGATGACGCAGAAGGGGCCGTGCCGTCAGCCACAGCAATCGCGTCTGTACTGGCATATAGGGTGTGCTGACCAGCTTCGCGACCAGCACGCCATGAGACTGTTGAATTTGGCAGCACATCCACTGAACCGGAGACCGGATCGGGTGTGCGTGCATACACTGGCAAGCCGTAGAACTGAACTTCAGCCACGCCGTACTGCTGGAGCAGGCCGCCCCAGTTGCTCAGGATGTTGATTCTGACATACTTGGCCGAAGCCAGACCGAGGTCAACGGCCTGCGGGTGATCATAGGCATCAAGACCTGGGGCTCGAGCGATCTGACTGGATTGGGCAAGGCCTGTCCAGTCCACACCGTCCAGGGAGGTTTCGATGTTGACGTCCTTGATACCCCAGCCAATGAATCCCTCGGATTTGCTGTTTGAGTTCCAGATCAACATCTGATCGAGTTTCTGCACGTTGTCGAACTCGAACATGAGCCAGGGCGTTAAATCTCCAGTCGCACTAAGCCACATGGTGTCGGTCTCTGTCGCATGGGTATTGCCGTCAAGACCGGAACCATTCACGGTCATGCTGGGTGGATTCGAAGCAGCGGAACTTGAGGCTGTGACATGATTGACGTCCACCGGAATCATGATGGCATAGGGTTCAACCGTAAAACTCCAGACATCGCCTTTAAAGACTGTTTTGTCCGGCGTGCTGTTGACTTCATCCACACGCCAGTACACTGTTTTGCCCAACTCCAAACGACCCGGATCAAATGAATTGACATCCAGGCCTGAGCCAGTCGGGACCGTGGCATCATTCACATCGTCAAAACTATCACCCACGTACACATTGTGCTGCACTGCATATTCACCGGGTTTCCAGCTCATATCATAGTCACGCAGCACATCTGATTGTCCGTTGGCTGGATCGGGCTGATAAGCCGACACGGCAATCATCGACAGGGTCTGCCCGCCATTGGTGATCTGAAACGTGGCGTTAAAGGTGGCCTCGTCAATGATCTCCCCATCCAGCCTGAATCCATTGTTGCCTTCGCCAGCCGTGACTATTGCCTTCCAATCCAGGCCTGAATAGGTCCCCCAGGTCCAGGAACCGGTCCACCCCGGCAGAATGTTGATGATGCCGCTGGTCGCCTGAACCATCACGGTCGCCTGGGTTCCGTCTACTGTGAACGAACCGGAAACGGTCATCATGCCATTGTTCGCCACGCCCATATGCTGTGTGCCGTCCACGTCCGACAGGATGGCCTTGCCGCCGCTGAAGTTGAACGTACAATTACCGTTCTGGCCGTTGGAGAGGATATATCGCCCTATGATCGACCCGCCGGACATGTTCCACGTACCGCTCTGGACCATGTTGAATCCATTGGTCCCAGTGCAGACAATATCGCCAGACAGATGATTGATGACACCGTCTGCCCCATAGCCGAATGTGGTGACCGTGGTGACCCCATCCACGGTAATCGTACCGGGATTGCCTGCAGCAGGCTTACCGTTGTCCCAACCGCCGGCACTGCTGACGTCCCCCCCTGGCAGTAAATTCGTTTGGGCCTGGATTACTGTGCCAAGCAGTAACATCAACAGCAATACGCCCATCAAGCTTTTTTTATTCTGCATTTTGGTCATCCTTCATTATTCTGTTTTATAAACCTTGCACATACCCGACACATCTCGTGCTGGGAGCCAGTCGGAGAATTCAATCTGGCTTCCAGCCTATCGACCCTTCCAATGCCTATCTTGATCCTGAGCGCATCAGTTGGACCGCCTCACTGGAATCAGCCCAGCTCTCTCCAAATGAGTTCACACAGTGAAAACGATAAAAGTGCCGCCTGGACTCGGCCATGCCCGTCAGGTCGACTGAAAACAGATCGGTTTGAACCCCCAGGTCTTGACTGTACTCCCAGGCCTCGGGATCGGTCTGGCCGTCCGTGATACCCCAGTACACGGTGACCACCGGCGCCTCTGCACCGAGGTAGTTCACCCGACCATTGAGTGTCACGGACGTGGACAGGAGATTCGTCACGTCCAGGTGTTCCACAGTGGCCACGGCAGACAGGGTGGTGAATTCAGTGGACGCATCGGCCCAGTCCTGGCCGTCCGCATTCGAGCAGAAGGTCCTGAAAAAGTACGTGGTCGCGGGGATCAGATCGTCGATCTGGATGTCAAAGGCACCGGCCTGAATGCCCAGATCTTCCACATGTTCCCACGTCTCCTGCGTGACACTGCCATCTGTTTCACCCCAGAACAGCAGGACATGGGGCAATTCGCTGCCCTGGACGACGATGTCACCTCCCAGGACGGCGAACATCATGCCAATATCGTTGGGCTCGCCGTTTTCAATGGTCAGCCATGGAGGGCCGGCACCGGTCCAGGGTAACAGGTACTGCCCCTCGATAACCGCGTGCGGCACATTGGGACCTTCCCATGTCACGGCAAGCCGGTCCGCATCCGGACCGACAGTGTACAGGGCCTCGATGTAATAGGGAACACCGGCTTCGAGCGAAATCGGCACGGACTGCCGTTCCGATGCGGTCCCTGCGATCAGGGCGGCCGACGCCATGTTGGCATCCGGGCTCAGCCACAATTGGGCCTCCTGATGACAGTCGATCCAGAAGGTATAGTCACCGGGTTTGGGGGCATAGAGGTAGCCTTGCAGTTGCACACCCTCCCTGTCAGCCCGATCCGCGGGTGTTTCAAAACTCGTTAATTCATCGCGTCCGTCAGGGTGATTGGGGTAGTCTGCGTGTGACATGAGATCCGCCAGGGAGGCGCCGGTATCATGCCACCACTGACGCAGAATGGTGCCGCTGCCCCTGGGCAATACCAACTCCTTCATGGCCTCACCGGAGGCCAGGCCGATCTCCAGATAGGTGATGCCGTTGCTGTTCCAGTGGTAACCCTGGTCAGACGGCGATTCATTCGTGGGGCGCCAGAAGGGACGCGTGTCCACGCTCATCACATTGCCCTCAAACTCGGGATACCGGGCCACGGCCAGCTGGGCCTCCATGAGTGACAGGGCCCTGGGATTCGTTTCTTCCAGCCCTGTCATGCCGGTCGTGGCAATCACGAAGGGAAGCCTGCGTATGCCAAGATCCTTGCGTACATCACGAATAAAATTGGCCATATTGACCTCATATTCGTTGTTGTATGCATCGGTCACCCTGTCATTCCAACCCTGATGCCAGAAGAAACCGGCCAGTTCGTATCCCTGCCCCTCATAGTCGGGAAAGTACGTGCCAAGATTGGCCAACGCCTTATCCACAAGCCTCAACATTTCCCTGTAGTAAAATCCCACGGTGCCGCCGGAGCTTGGCGGCCTGAAATCCACGGCCAGGCTCTTGCCGCCCCAGCAGGTCTTAATGAGCAGGACCTGCGTGTCATAGTAGTCACCCACCACGTGCCCGAAGCCGAGTTCCGGCCCCAGTCTGCTGTCGTCCACGCCGTATCCGGGAGCCAGACCGCCGAAACGAATGTTGGAAGCATCCCGTTCATAGGTGATCCACACGTCATCCCGTACAGTCCAGTGGCCTTCCTTGTCCCCGAGATAGGCATAGAGTCCCTCGGTATCATTGGCCACCAGACTCTGGAGTGTACCTTTGTTGCCGTTGACCGCGCCTTGGCCCTGCATGTTGGATTGACCGGCCAGGATAAAGACCTTGACCGGGCTCTTGCCCGGCTGCTGCCCCAGGACTGCCAGGGGGCAGGCCAGGAGTACGCCCATGAGGACAAGGTAAACCAAGACTGCACGAGGATTGATGCTGTGCTTCTTCATACTCAGTCCCTTCTCACAAATAGTCATGACACTGTCTCTCTCTGTCACAAGGGAGACAGGTAGATCCCACGTTATGTTCGTTAATGTGCATCAGAACGGCTCATAGATGGGCAGGGTCCTGCCCGCCAGCGACGCCACTTCAGCAGAGGATAATGCGCCCTGGTAGATAGACACGTCATCCAGTGTGCCGTACATGTACTCCACAATGCCGTACGAGTTGCCAATGTGAAGCTCCTGGCCGGCCTTCATAAACAGAGGCACACCATTGATCGCAATGGTCTCAGCCAGTGCGCCGTTGAGATAGATCCTGGCAGCACTCTCGGCCTGGTCGATCACATAGGCAATGTGGTACCAGGTGTCTGTACGAAGTTGTGTGTAGTAATCCACGGCCGTGTTCAGCCAGGCCGTGCCATCGCCTACATCGCAGTGAATACGATTGGCATCGACTTTCAGGTCAAAGGTGTTGTCACCATTGTAGCGTGTGCCCAGGATTCCCCGGTTGCCGCCAATATCAGAGACATTGACCCAGGCCGACACAGTGAACGAGTTGAGACTCAGATCGTCTGCATACGCCACAGTGACATCCTGATTGCCGATACACTCCAGGGCCTGGCCCTGCACGCCGCTGACAAACGCCGGCATTCCACTGTTGATCGTACCATGGTGTGTGCCTGCAGCATCCAGAAGGTCACCCTCGAACCGATAGTACGCCACCAGATTGGCAGTCCCAGGTGCCACAGGTGTAATGAGTTCACCGGCCCTGGCATACAGTCCAATCTCGTCGAGATAAAGGACACCTGCTGCACCTGCGCCGTCCACACCAATGGACAGTTGGGTCACGTTGTCCAGACCGTTGACAGAAGACAGATCAATCTGCCAGACCAGCCAGGAACCATTGGCAATGTCGGCCGGATCCTGGTCGTAGAGGATTTTCGTGGTATTGATCTTGGCGTAGAGTTGCCCTGTGTTGCCCGGTGTACCATGAAATGCGATGGACAGGGTCTGCAGACCGTATTGAGTCCAGTCCTGACTGCCCAGGCTCAAGTCGACCTGAGTGCCTGCACCATTGTAGTACACAGGCATGGATTGAGACCCGCCGAAAACCAGGCCGGTTTCCATGATCGAGCCGTCAAAGTAGGGACTGCTCGGGCTCCAGATGTCATGACCAATGGCTGCGCCGCTTCCGTTGCCCGGATTGCCCGGGGCCGGATTGGAGAAGCCGATCCCGTCAATCCATGTCTGGAACGGACGATCCGGACTGATGTTGGTATAGGTCTCAAAATCATCGATGACCACATAAGGCGCCGTTGAAAAACTCCACACAGGGCCTTGCCAGACGGGCAGGGTCTCTGCTTCGTTGACTTCGTCCACACGCCAGTAATAGGCCTCTCCCAACTGGATGTCGAACGAATCCAGTGGCGCGCTGCTTGTGTTGAACGTGACAGAGGGAGCCGCACCCTCGGCCACGGCACTGGTATCCGTACTCATGTAGACCGTGTGCTGACCGGCTTCGCGTCCCGCACGCCAGGCGAGGACGGTCTGAGGATCGATATCCGCTGAACCGGAGGCCGGATCGGGCGTGCGTGCATACACAGGCAGGCCATAGAACTGGATTTCGGCGACACCATACTGCTTGAGCAGGCCGCCCCAGTTGCTCTGGATATCGATCCTGACGTATTTGGCCAGAGCCAGACCGAGGTCAACGGCCTGAGGTTCATCATAGGTGGCGAGACCCGGGGCTCGGCCGATCTGGGGGGATTCGGCAAGGCTGGTCCAGTCCACGCCGTCCACAGAGGTTTCGATGTTGACATCCTTGAGACCCCAGCCAATGAATCCTTCAGAACTGCTGTTGGAATTCCAGATCAACATCTGATCGAGCTTTTGGACGGTGTCGAACTCGAACATCAGCCAGGGCGTCATGTCCCCTGCTGCGCTGAGCCACATGGCGCCACTGTCTGCTGAATGCGTGTTGCCTGCAAGGCCGGAGCCATTGACAATCATGCTGGGGGGATTTGCGGCCGTATAACTCGACGCCGTGACATGGTTGACGTCCACGGGAATCATGACGGCATACGGTTCCACTGTGAAGCTCCACACATCTCCCTTGAAGACAGTCCTGTCCGGTGTACCATTGACTTCATCCACACGCCAGTAGACCGTTTGACCGAAATCCAGATGGCCCGGATCAAAAGAATTGACATCCAGATTTGAGCCAGTCGGCACAGTGGCTGCATTCACGTCTTCGAAGCTGTCACCCACATACACATTGTGCGTGGCTGCGAACTCACCTGAAGTCCATCCCAAATCAGAATCACGCAGCACGTCGGTTTGCTCGTCATCAGGATTGGGCAAGGACGCCTTTTCCCGAGAGAACAGACCTTCCATAAACAGAAAATTATCAATCACGATATCACCGATGTTGCCGGCGTTGCCGAAGCCCACGTAGTTGATCTGCGTGATCGCCTGGGAGATTGTCTGCGGCCCGTTGGAGACCGACGCGCCGTCGACCCAAAAGTCCGCTGTGAAGCTGCTTCCATCGCCCGTGGTGTCCAGTATGATTTGCAGCGTGTGAGGCAGCGTGTAATCGCCGATCATGCGATTGTCATCTGTCATGGCATTGCCGGTATCCGGGCCAGCGAATATCTGGATGTCCGGGGTAGGATCCCCGGTATCTCCACCCTTTCGCCAGAGCATCCAGGCAATGCCTGCGCCGCCGACAAAGCGATCGGCTGCGCTGGAGGCACCGGCGCTCGCCAGCGCCCGGTTTTTGAACCCAATGGCGACCCATCTTTCGTGCGGAACGGTGGCGTCCAGCATCACGGTGTAGACCTTGTTCACGGCCGGGACAAAGGGCAGGATCGCACACCCCGAATCCGTGTCCACAGTCCCGTCATTCCATACAAACGAGTTGGCGGACCAGACGCCCTCCCCAGTAGTGGGTGCCAGGCCGTTGAGGAGCGCAGTGCCGTCGCCGTCAAATGTTTCAGAATAAATCACCTGGGCATTGGCCGGGGTGATCATGAAGCCGAGCATGGCCACGGCCGCGAGGGTTACTACGGTTCGAGTTCTGTGGGGTGTCATCATCATAATCCTCCTTCAAAGATCACTGTCAAATTCATGGCTTGATTGGTAAGCATGTCTTGGCCTGCATCGACTTTTGCAGCCTGTTTACTGCGGCATATACCCCAGTTTATCCCCCCAGATTCCCCTCTGGACCCGGACCAGGTCCTGATTCCCTTCCTGCTTGATACTGTTCAGGTTATCACTGCCCCACTCCCATTTGGCCATAAGATCGATGGTACGCGAGTCCCGCCACCCCCACCACTCGGAATGACCGTCGGCCATACCCAGCGTGGTCCCGTTACCATGACGCGCAGGAATAGGATTCCACCAGGCAGCCTGACTCCAGGGCACGGCCCAGGCCGCGTCCCAGTCCTCACCGAAATCATCCACACCAACGATGCGCAGGGCCGGATTCTTGATCTTGTATCGGTTCTTCAACACAGGACCACCATCGAAGCTACCGCCATTCATGGCGTGCGAGACACTGTAGGACCGCATCTCATAGGTCTTGGCCACTGGACAGCGATACACCTTGATATTCTTTACAAAGGGAAACAGAGCGCCCTGTTCGAGTGCCTGGATCTGGGTCTCAACCGGCGACTGGACAGGCGTGGTTCCCGCCGGTTTTCTGACCCAGGGAGCCCTGTCCTTGGGGGCCGCGGCTCCTAAATCCAGGGCCACCGCACCCGGCATATTCCCATTGAATTCGTCGCAATAGAGCGTCCAGGCCATGACCAGTGTCCTGTTGTTCTGCAGACACATCGCTCGCTTACCCTGTTCCCTCGCCTTGTTCAGTGCCGGCATCAGGATACCCATCAACACGGCAATAATGGCAATCACCACCAGCAACTCAATCAAGGTAAATGCTCGACGCGCATTTTCGGCCAACGTCTTCATGACGGCCCTCCTTTTAAAATGCAAAACGTGGTTCTTATGCTATGATATCAATCATGCCAGAATTCGGGTCAATACTCAATAGAAATTCATTGATTTGCGTCTGGCAAAAAGGCCTGTGTCCGGCACAAAACCTATCCTTGATGGAACATTTGGACCACAAAGCCACGTCTGCAAAGGATGGACCGGACTGAAATTGGTGCAGCCTCCCCCAAAAAACGGTTTCCTGGGAAAATTCAGCACTTTGCACCACGCTTGCGGCCCACCCCTTCAAGTCGTGCCGGACCCTGCACTCGAAATCAGGGCCTGGCGCTTCCCGGATCCCATGGTCATCACGGAGGACAAGGCCGCTCTGGCCGCCGAGATTCAGGCCCTGCAGGCCCACCGCAGCGAGCCGTACCGAGAATATTAATTGCCCTGCAATGGGGTGAGATCATTGAAAGTCCGAGACAATTTTGATAAGACTACTCCTATCATGAGGACTGAAATGTGATTTGTAATCGTTCCAACGGACCCACAGGAATCTGCGCAGTAAAATGCCAGGGCAAGTATGAAGGAATCATCTATGTCTAACCTGAACATTCAAACAAGAAGACAGTTTCTCAAGACTATTGGCATGGCAAGCGCGGGATTCACCGTGGCATCGGCCATGACAGGGTGCTCAATGGCCCCAAGGCCCAAACCCTCGGCCCAGAGGCCCAATATCGTTTTTATCTTCACAGACGACCATGCAGTTCAGTCCATTGGGGCCTATGGGTCAAAGATCAACAAAACGCCGAATCTCGATCGAATCGCAAAACAGGGTGTGACCCTGGAGCGATGTTTCTGCTGCAACTCGATCTGTGCGCCGAGCCGGGCTGCCGTACTGACCGGCAAGCACAGTCACGTGAACGGCCTCATGACAAACGGCACCACGTTTGACGGCAGTCAGCCCACCCTGCCAAAATATCTCAAGCAGGTCGGCTACCAGACCGCGTTGATCGGCAAATGGCATCTCCAGAGCGACCCCACCGGGTTTGACTACTGGGACATACTGCCCGGCCAGGGCAGCTACTACAATCCGGACTTCATCAGCGCGCAGGGCAAGACGCGAGTTGAGGGCTATGTCACGGATATTACCACGGACAAGGCCATGGACTGGCTGGACAAACGCGATCAATCCAAGCCCTTCCTGCTCATGTGTCAGCACAAGGCCCCCCACCGCATCTGGGCGCCCGGGCCCGATCATCTCACGATGTACGATGATGTGGATATCCCTGAACCGGACACCCTGTTTGACGATTATGCAAACCGCAGCGAGGTGCTCAAAGACAATGAAATGATGATCGCGAAACACATGATGTACGATTACGATCTCAAGGTGACTGGCTCAGAAGAACCGGATGCGCTCGGCAGGAAGTTCAAGAATGGCGAACGCACCCGAATGACACCGGAACAGCGGGAGAAATGGGATGCTGCGTACGAACCCAAGAACGATCAATTCAGGGCGGCCAAGCTCACGGGCAAGGATCTCGTGCGATGGAAATACCAGCGCTACATCAAGGATTATCTGCGGTGTATTGCATCAGTGGATGACAATGTGGGCCGACTCCTGGACTATCTGGAGGCCCAGGGCTTGAAGGACAACACCATTGTGGTGTACAGCTCGGACCAGGGCTTCTATCTCGGCGAACACGGCTGGTACGACAAGCGGTGGATGTACGAAGAGTCCTTCCGCATGCCGTTCCTCATCACCTGGCCCGGTGTCACCAGGGCCGGCGCACGCACACGCGGTCTTGCGCAGAACATCGACTTTGCCCCCACATTTCTCGAGGCCGCCGGTGTGCCGGTCCCGGAAGACATGCAGGGTACCAGTCTCAAACCGCTGCTCAGGGGCAAGACGCCCAGGACCTGGCGCAAGAGCCTGTACTACCACTATTACGAACGCGGCGAACACCACGTGCCTGCACACGAAGGTGTGCGTACCGACCGATACAAGCTCATACACTTTTACGATACCGATGAATGGGAGCTGTTCGACCTGAAAAAGGACCCCCAGGAAATGAAGAGTGTATACCGTGAATCACGCTATGCAAAAATCGTCCGAACCATGAAGGCAGAACTGGCCAGGTTGAGAGTCCTATACCAGGTGCCGCCGCTTAAACCAAGGAAGGATTGACAGGGTATGACTATTCACCCATCTGGAGAACGCTTTATGAAAACTGGATTCCCCCATCGCCTGTTTGTGTTGGCCTTGTCGTGCTGCATTGTGTTCGGTTGCCCCAGGGGTGTCCGGGCAGGTCAAGATGCCGCATCCATGATCGCCGACACTCTCAAATGTGAATACCAGGTCAACCCGATGGGCCTGGACGTGCACAGACCGCGTCTCAGTTGGACCTTGGCATCAGACCTGCGCGGGCAGACACAGACCGCCTATCATGTGATTGTGTCCGCAGATCTGCAAGGCATTGAAGCCAACCGCGGGGATCAGTGGGACAGCGGCAAGGTGACCTCCAAAGAGTCGATACAGGTGGTGTACCAGGGCGCTCCGCTGAAGTCGGGCACCCGGTATTTTTGGAAGGTCAGAGTCTGGAATAAAAACGGCCATGCCAGCCCGTGGAGCAAGGCGTCCTGGTTCGAAACGGCTCTCTTGACGCCCGGCGAGTGGCAGGCCACATGGATCAATGACGGCAAAGCCAATCCTGCGGCGGATGAGGACTTCTACAAGTTCGATCCTGCGCCCCTGTTTCGCAAGGAGTTTGTGCTGGCAAAACCCATGAAGCAGGCACGGCTCTATATCACGGGTCTGGGGTATTACGAAGCCAGCCTGAACGGCCGTCGCATTGGTGATCACAGGCTGGACCCGGGCTGGACAAAATACACGGAACGTGTGTATTACAGCACCTACGACGTGACCGGGCAGGTGCGCAACGGGGACAACTGCCTGGGTGTGACCCTGGGCAATGGATGGTACAACCCCATGCCCCTGCGCATGTGGGGACACAAGAACCTGCGAGAGAATGTGCCCATTGGCCGCCCCAGGTTCGTGTCACAGCTCCACATCCAGTATGAAGATGGCTCTGCCGAGTGGATCGTCAGCAATGAGGACTGGAAGGTCTCTCAAGGCCCCATACTTCGCAACAGTATCTATCTGGGTGAAATATACGATGCACGCAAGGAGATTCCCGGTTGGGATGAACCGGGGTTTGACGACTCGGCCTGGCCCAGGGCGGCCCTGGCCACGGAGCCCATGGGCCCCCTGCAGGCACAGCCTCTGGCGCCTATGAAGGTGACTGCCACGGTCAAACCGGTCAAGATTTCCGAACCGCAAAAAGGTGTGTACATCGTGGACATGGGCCAGAACTTTTCAGGCTGGGCATCATTCAAATTCGACGCGGCCCCAGGCACACAGGTGACTCTGCGCTACGGCGAACTGCTCCACGAAGACGGCACCCTGAATCCCATGACCAGTGTGTGCGGTCAGATCAAGGGCAAGCCGAACAATGCCCTGGAAGCCCATCCGGGCCTGGCTGTGCAGCGGGATGTGTATTTTGCCAGGGGCGAGGGTCCGGAACACTATACACCGCGATTTACCTTCCATGCGTTTCGATATATCGAAATCACCGGATACCCGGTCAGGCCCACACTGGACATGATCACCGGTCTGCGCCTGAATTCGGAGGTCCAGCCCGTGGGTCATTTTTCCTGTTCCAATGAGATGTTCAACGCCATCCAGACCCTGTGTGACTGGACCTTTCTCAGCAACATCTTCAGTGTGCAGTCCGACTGTCCGCATCGTGAGCGCTTCGGCTATGGCGGCGACCTGGTCAATACCAATGAAGCCTTCATGATGAATTATGACATGTCGAATTTTTATGCCAAGGCTGTGACAGACTGGGACGACAGCAAACTGGAAGACGGCATGCTCACGGACACGGCGCCGTCCGTGGGTATTCAGTACTGTGGTGTGGGCTGGGCCATGGCGCACCCGCACACGCAACTCAAATTATATCAGTACTATGGTGACAAGAGGATCATCGAGCAGCAGTATCCCACATCCAGGCAATGGCTCGACCTTGTGACAAAAAGCACGCCCACGCACATTATCAAAAACGGCCTCAGCGACCATGAATCGCTGGCCGAAAAACCGGCGCCCCCCATGGTGACCCCTCTGTATTATCAAAGTGCAAACATCCTCGGACAATTGGCCAGTATTCTCGGTTATCAAGAGCAGGCCGCCACCTACAGGGCCCTGGCTGCAAACATAAAGACCGCCTATCAGGCCAATTTTTTTGATGCGGAGACCGGCCAATGCAGTCCGGGGACGCAGGCCAGTCAGTCCTTTGCCCTGTTCTCGAATATTCTGCCCGACGCGAATCGTGCCGCTGCCCTGACCTGTCTGTTGGATGACATCGGCGAGCACGACGGTCATCTGACCACAGGCATATTCGGCACCCGATACATGCTCGAACTCCTGTCGCAGCATGGCCACATCCAAACGGCCTATGACATGGTCAACCAGACAACCTTCCCGAGCTGGGGTCACATGCTTGAAAACGGTGCCACCACCCTCTGGGAACACTGGGCCTTTAGTGACAATACCTTCTCTCACAATCACCCCATGTTCGGCTCTGTATCACAGTGGTTTTACAACTGGCTGGGCGGTATCCAGCCCCACCCCGAGGCCGTGGGATTTGACCGCATCATCATCCGACCTCAGATACCTCGTGACCTGTCATGGGTCCACTGCAGCTACGAGTCCATCCGGGGCAGCATCACGAGCCATTGGCACAAGATCGACCAGACCCTCGTGATGGACATTGTGATCCCGGCCAATACTGTGGCCACGGTGTATGTGCCCTGCACCCGCCCTGACACCATCAGGGAAGGCAGCCTCCCTGCAGGCCAGGCGCCAGGCGTTGAATTTGAAAGACGTGAAGACAATGCGTCACTCTACAGGGTGCAGTCCGGTCAGTATCATTTTGTGATGCCCTACAAGACAACAGAATAATCGTCAATACCCAGCGTGGTTTTGAAAAAGGGCTGTATGCCGCGGACCTGCGCTGGTTTCGGACGCAGCATGATCCTTGTGGCGACCAAATAAAAAGTTGTATGAACTTAACCTATGGAGGAAAGAGACAATCATGACACGCTACCCAATACGAACACATCAGCTTCTGGTGGGACTCGTGTGCTGCAGCCTGGCCATGGTGTCACCGGCGATGTCTCAAGACGCGAATGCACAGGACAACACCGGTTATGTCAATCCCTTTATCGGGACCGGGGGACACGGCCATACCTTCCCCGGCGTCACCACGCCCAACGGCATGGTGCAGTTGAGTCCCGATACGCGCACCCTGGGCTGGGACGCCTGTGCCGGCTATCACTACTCTGACAGCTCCATTCTGGGATTCAGCCATACGCATCTCAGCGGCACGGGAATCGGCGATCTGGGCGATATCCTGTTCATGCCCTGCACGGGTGAGCCCAAGATCGAGCCCGGTCCGGAGGACGATCCGGATGCCGGGTATCGCAGCCGTTTCAGTCACGACA
>JAIPFM010000123.1 GCA_021736645.1 Phycisphaerae bacterium
TCCTCACCGGGATCGGGAAAAGAGGCGACCGTGGGAATGGTGCTTTTCGTGAGCTGGAAACCGCTTAGATAGAACCTCTTGGTGCTGTCCGTGGTCCAGTCTCCAACCATGTTGATGGTGATCTCGCCGTTCGCATCCGGCAACAGTTTCTCGAACACCACGTAGTTTTCGCCCAGTACCCAGGTGGAATCATTCCCATTGGGTCCGCCATTATCAACGATCTGGGGACTCTCCGTGGTCGTGGGGTTGGTCGTGGAAAACAGGGTCCTGCCGCCATTCTCATTGGGATGGAAACTGGCAAGGTACAGGTCATACATCACGCCCGGTGTCAGACCCCTGAGAACCAGATCTCCCGGGTCTGTCGGAACCCAATTGGTGAGACCGCTCGTCAGCAAAACCAGCGAGGGTTCGCCCCAGGCTCAGTTGCCGTCAAGCGTGATGTTGCAGCTGACAGTGGTGGATTCATTCGTCGAATCCCTCAAGTCCGTCAAAATGACAGGGCTTTTACCCCTTCCAGGGCCGGCCAGGGGGATCTGATTCCACGTGGTCCCCACGTCACTGCCTCCATCGCCGTCAAGGGGGCCATCAAGCTGACCCTGATCCCTCTCCGAAACATCGCAGTTCACGCTGATGAGCAGGTCCCTGGCAGGGGCCGTGATGGCCAGTATGCATGTGACCAGGGCTGCAATCGCCCAAATATGTCTCTTACACATGATCTTCCTCCTCAAAAAGAGTTGATAAATAACAAAAACCTTGGCAAGAAATTGAACTGGTTAACCCGGTCTGTGGTCTAGGCGGTCTTGTGTGCGCTCCATGACGCTGCGTCTTCCCAGCGACTGTCAGGGATCATGTTACTCTCTGCTCCCGCCAGACCAGACATTTACATTTTGCACCAAAACAACCTAATTATAGACTTCTGAAACAAGTTCATACAAGAAAAAAAAAGGACTGACGCGCTCAGGGGTACACCAAAATGCTCATGTTTACGTGCCGGCAAATCTCTTGGCTTCTGAATGGTGTCAGGAAAAAGCCACTCTGGCTTCAACCCAGGCTGATTTTTCTGCGTTAACGGAAATTTTGGCGTTCTGACACGTGTGGCGAAGTCGTTTCACCTCGATCCTCCCTGTCGCAGTGCCCTTCCCTGTGTGTCGACACACGGCATTGATCCTGTTTGGAGACTGGGCCATCAAGCATGGGATACCCCTGGGGCAATGCCGCCAACTGAGTAGAACTATTGAAAAGAGCGCTTTGACCAGGGGAATCCTTGGTGTACTATGGTGTCAAAACAATGCTGTCAAATGAATGGGCGTGATAGTGACAATGTCTCACAGCATACAATTCGGTTTCAGCCTCCTGATAGTCCTCTGCCATGCTGGATATGCGTCCCCTGCTGCGGCGCTCAAATCAGGGCCGTACATCCATTTCGAACGACAGGGGCAGGTCACAGTGCACTGGCGTTCGGCCCGCGCCGTGTCTTCTGTGCTGGAATATACCACGCCTCCTGGGCAAGGCACGTTTAAGCGTGATAGTCAGCCAAAGACCGAACATGCTGTCACGCTTTCGGTCAGGCCCGATACCGTGACGACCTGCCGCATCCATATTGACAATACCGCCACGGATTACTTTCAATTCGACTCGACATTTGAGTATGGCAGAGACCCTGTGCCCGAGGGTGTCACACCCTATGAAACAGATGACTGGACACAGGTCTATGACGAGGCTGCTGATGCCATTGTGTCACAGTACGGGCAGACCCGGGGCATCTGCATTGACTACGGCTGCGGCACGGGCAGACTGGCCTTTGAAATCGCGCGACGCAGTCGTCTCAAGGTCATCGGCTTTGAATCTGATGCGCACAAGGTGAGCGAGGCCAGGCAACGTCTGGATGCTGCGGGCATCTACGGCACCCATGTGGTGGTGCATCAGATGGATCTGTCTGACCTGGCCTGCAGGGACTACCTGGCCAATCTGGTGGTGTCTGACCACCTGTTGCGTACCGGTGTCCTTCCCGGTTCATGGTCTGAGGTCGGTCGTATCATGCGTCCGGACGGAGGCCTGGCCAGTCTGGGCACGGCCTTGAACCCTGCCAAGGCAACCCTGCACCAGTCCATACAGGCCTGGGCAAAGAGCCGTCAATTGAACGTCATCGAATCCCATACCCAGTGGACCACAGTACGCAGGGGTCCCCTGGCAGGGTCCGGGTCGTGGGATCATTTTTATGCAGACCCTGCAAACACCGCCAACAGTACCGATACCCGAATCACCGACACCCTGCAACTGCTGTGGTACGGCGCGCCGGGACCACGATACATCACGGATCGGCACAACAGGCCCATGACATCCCTGTATAAAAACGGGATCGTGGTCACGCCCGGGCTGGATCGACTCATGGTCTATGATGCGTATAACGGGGTGCGCTACTGGGACATGGTGATGCCTGATGCCACGCGCGTGTCTGTTCAAAGAGACAGCGCCTGGGTGTGCCTGGCCCGGGACCGGGTGTATGCTGTGCACAACAATCACTGCGTGGCACTGGAGTTGAAGTCAGGCTTGCCCCAGCAGCATTTCGAGATGCCTGAGTCAAGCCTGGCGCACGCGCGCTGGGGGTATGTGGCCACTCAGCAGGATCGACTCTATGGCAGCAGTCAGAGCGTCACGGCCTCGGTCATCGGCCAGAACCGCCCCAAGATCATGGCGTTTTCGTACGGAGACAATCTCCCCATTGCTGTCAGCCATTCGATGTTCTGCCTGGAACGCCATACCGGCAAAACACAATGGACCTATGGCAAAGAGGGTACACGCAGGATCATCAACCCTTCCATTACCCTGTCCGAAGATGCCATGGTGTTCATAGAGACCACGAATCCTGAGGCCCTGTCTGATCAGTCACGCCTCCCAGCAAGCCAGCTCCTGGTGCCTTCTCATACCACGCTCGTGAAACTCGATTCACGCACAGGCCTCGAGCTGTGGCGTCAACCTGTCACCCTCCCCTTTGAACACATGGTCTATGTTCAAATCGCAAAGGAGCAGCAATTGATCATCGCCACTGGTGCCAGGAACCTGCCCGATGGACCAAAAGACAAGATCCACTATGACGTGCTTGCGTTCAATCTGGACAATGGGCAAGGCAGATGGGCCTGTCACTTCAATACGGGCGTGGACAGCGGCGCGTCCCATGGGGAGCAGGAGCAGCATCCCGTGATCAGTGCCGACACCCTGTATACCAAGTACTTCACCGTGGACCTGCGCACAGGTCATGCAGCGGCCTTCTCCTTCTCAGGCGCCAATGGCGGGGGCTGCGGCACGCTGTCTGCCTGTGCCACGCATATTTTTGGCAGGGCCGGGAATCCCTTCATGCTCGGACAAACCAATGCGCAGGCCACTCGGCTCACCCAGGAAACACGACCCGGGTGCTGGGTCAATATGTATCCAGTGGGCGGACTGGTCCTCATCCCGGAGAGCAGTTCCGGCTGCTCGTGCGATTTTCCAGTGCAGGCCACGCTGGCGTTTCAGCCGATGGCTGAATCCATTGAAACGAATCACTGAGGACAAGGCAAGATTCATGACAAAGACATGTCCAGGGTTAACCATTGCATCTCACCTCATCATGTGCGTCTGTGCCAGTGCATGGGCAGGTGACTGGCCCACACATCTGCAGAACAACCATCGCAGCGCCTATACAGTGGAAGCGTTAAAGCCGCCTCTTGCGCAGCAGTGGAGGATCGCAGCGGATCAGTCTGCACGACCGGCATGGAGTGAGTACCCGGCCCCCCAAGATCTGTGGCAGAACCTCTATGACAACAAGCCCCGCCTGACCTCAGACCGCGCCTTCCACGTGGTGGTGGGCGAGGGCCGTCTGTATTACGGGTCCTCGAGCAATGACAAGGTGGTATGCCGCAGTATCGAAGATGGCCGTGTGCTGTGGACGCATATAACCGGCGGACCGATTCGTTTTGCCCCCACCCTGTATCAGGACAGGGTCTACATTGGCAGTGACGATGGCACCCTGTATTGTCTGAATGCCAGGACAGGGCAGGAAGTCTGGACACACCAGCCTGAGTTTGCCTGTGAGAAAATGATGATCTACAATCGCTTGTGTTCGGTCTGTCCCGTGCGGACTTCCGTGTTGATTGATCAGGGCATCGCGTACTGGGCAGCCGGCGTTTTTTCCGAGGAACAGACAGGCCTGCAGCGATACCTCATGGCCTGCCGCGCACGAGACGGCCACGTTCTGTGGACCGTGACGCCTCCCAAACCACTGCACGGGTATCCTCTGGCCACCCGGGACCAGCTCTTTATGCCCGCCGGCAAGAGTACGCCGCTGGCCTTCAACAAATCCAACGGCGCACTCATAGGTGATTTCAACACGCAGACCAGACAGGGAGGATCCTACGCCATTCTCAGCCACGACAATAAGCTCCTGTTTGGGCCCCACTACAGCGAATCGGGCAGCTATCTTGAACAGTATGATGCCGGCACACGCACCGAAGAGGGTCTGGGCTGGGGACCGGGCAATCATCTGGTTGTCACGCCCTCGGCATGTTTCTATGCCTCGGACACCGCCCTGAGCAAGTTCGACTGGATCCAAAAGAAACGGCTGTGGTCAGTGCCCTCCCTCTATCCGGATGCACTCATCCTGGCCGGAGACCTGCTGTTTGCAGGGGGGGATTCCCAGGTGGCAGCCAGGGACACGGTGACCGGATCTGAGATATGGAAGGCATCGGTGTCCGGCCGAGTCCAGGATCTGGCAGTCGCGAATCACTGTCTGTTCGTGAGTACCAGCCAAGGGCACATCTATTGCTTCCAGTCCTCCGAAAAATAGCAGACTGCAAAAACCGGTAATTTTGAGGGACTGCACACCCCGGTTTGCCCCGTGAAAGCCTACTATTCCATTGCTCTGCCTTGCCCACGGACATATAATGACCTCTATGGTTGCTGAATCAAAAGACAGGAGCCCCTTTCTGACGGTATGCATGAATGGCGGGCTGATAACTGCTTGCGCCCTGGCCGGTTGGGTATGGGTCACGGTGATCAGTACGCAGGGTGACAAAGTCTGGTTTTTTATCGCGACCTTCTGCGGTGTTCTGCTTGGCATTTCAATCCATCAGTTGATGACAAAAGGCCGGTGGTTCCTCACGGGTCTCTGTCTGGCGGCGTTTGTTGGCAGTACCATGACAGCGCATTGGCAGGGACTTTCAAGACAAAAGCCACTGACAACGCAACCCCGGGAGCCCGTGTTCGTCAAAACAGAAAGGATCAGCGCACAGGCATTCACCGAACAGTTCACTTTTTCAGGCATCATCAAGCCCGAGCGTTCGGCGCTGCTTGCCTTCGCAGGCGCAGGGCTGATCGAAGAGCTCCACGTGGATGAAAATGACACCGTACAGACCGGGCAGGTACTGGCACAGCTCAACGCCAATCAATTACTGGCAGGCCTGGAAGAGGCCAAGGCCGTCTGTGTTCGAACGGCATCAAACCGCAAACGCCTGGAAAAACTGCTCACGGAAAACGCGACGTCTGAAATGCACCGCGATGATGCCATTGCAGAAAACGAAGTGGCCAAGGCACGGATCAAGGCCCTGGAGGCTGGGCTCGAGGACATGACGCTCAAGGCGCCTTTTGCCGGCCGGATCGCGCTGCGGTTCGTGGAAGAGGGTGAATTTGCCTCTCCGGGCAAGCCAATTTTCAAGCTGCTTCTTTTGGACCCTGTCAAGGTCGTGATTGGTGTGCCCGAAAAAATGATCGGTCTCATCCGACACAACGCCCCGACCACAGTCATCCTCGATGCCCTGGACGCGACAAACAGTTTCAAGGGCCAGGTGACTTTGATTTCGCCTGAGACCTCAGGGGACTCCCCTTTGTATGCCGTTGAAATCACGGTACCGAATGCCGCCGGCAGACTCAAACCAGGCATGGCAGCCCGGACCTTGATTCAGGGCAGCACCTACGAAAATGCCACCCACCTCAAAACCTCCTGGGTGCAGCGTACAGGCGGACAGCATGTCATCTTCCAGGTCGTCCCTCTCGAAGAGGCACGGCATGACTTCATGGCCCTGAATGCACTGAGTCCGGAACAACTTCAGGCCATTGTTGACCTTCTCGCCAATCCGGCAGACATCGGGGTCGCAAGGCAAGTCGTGCTAAAGGATTTTATCATCCGAGATGGTGACTATGTGGTACGTGATCCGCTGCCGGACTATCCGGTGGTCACGCGCGGGACTTACCTGCTTGAAGATCTTTCCGTGGTGCGTACCGGCATCCTGAAACACAGTGAAGATGTGATTGATAACAACGGGGCCGCAGAGTGAAAAAGCTCGTTGATTCAGCCATTGACCATCCTGTCATCACAGGCATACTGGCACTGCTCCTGGCTGTCTCCGGCCTGTATTCCCTGTTCAACCTCCCTTTGGAACTGGATCCCCGCCTGGACATTCCAGTGGTCATTGTGGTGGTGCCGTATCCCGGCGCAGGACCTGAAGAGATTGAAGCCGGTATTGCCCGTGAACTTGAGCTCAAGCTGAACACGATCAACGAAGTGGATTACATAGAGACGACCTGCGTCGAAGGGGCCTGCGCCACGATCATCCGCTTTGTGGACAATGTCAACGTGGCCCTTGCCCTGCAGGATGTGCGAGATGCCGTGAGCGAAGCGAAACCGGAATTCCCTGGGGAGACCAAAGAACCTTTGATCATGGATGTGTCCTTCGCCAATATTCCCCTGATGCTCATCTCTCTGTCCGGCGAGAAGAATGAACTCCAGATGCTTCAGATTGCCGAGGACTTCAAGGAATCGCTTGAAAGCGTGTCCGGTGTCTCTTCTGTGGAACTGTATGGGGGACTCACGCGCGAGGTTGAAGTGCGCACAGACCGCGCGTTGCTCCAGACCTATGGCCTGACGCTCTCACAAATCGCAGAGGCCGTGAGTGCCGGACATCAGAACCTGCCGGGCGGTGAGCTCTCTCTCGCCACAGGGGGAAAGATCCTTTTGCGCACTGTGGGAAAGACCGCGGAAGTCAGAGAGCTTGAGGCCCTTGTGGTGTCTGCAGACCGGGCTGGAACCATTCGCCTGGGCGATGTGGCGGACGTCGCGCTCGGGACTGAAAAACGGACCAGTATAAGCCGATTGAACGGCCAGGGCGCTGTCACGCTGATTGTCCAGCGTCGTTCACGGATCAACACGCTCCGTACGGTCGAGACCATCAAGGAGACGATCAAACAGGCACGCGACACAGGCCTGCTGCCTGCCCACATCAAGGTGCAGTTCACAAACAACCAGGCCGAAGACATCTGGATGCTCATCAGCCAGCTGCTTTCCAGCGCGGCGTACGGTGCGGCCCTGGTGGTGGCGATCCTCTTCCTTTTCATGGGAAGCCGCAATGCCATACTCATCACGATTGCCATCCCATTCTCCCTGCTGTTTGCGCTGACCTGCCAAATGTTCACCCACCTTGAGATCTCCAGCATGACCATGTTCAGTTCGATTCTTATCCTGGGCATGGTGGTGGATGGTGCGATCATTGTGGGGGAATCCATTTACAGCCAGCTTGAAAAGGGGCAGCCTGCCTTGACAGCGGCACGCATGGGCATTCACGAGGTGGGCTGGCCTGTGCTGGCAGCAGACCTGACCACGATCAGCGCCTTCCTGCCCATGGTCTTCATGCGAGGCGTGATGGGCCAGCACATGGCCATCATGCCCAAGATTGTCGGGTACACCCTGTTGGGTTCCATCCTGATTGACCACTTCGTGCTGCCCATGATTGCGTCCAAAGTCATGAAAATAGACAGAAGACACCCGCGCCTCCGGTTGTTCGGTTTCATGGTGATTCTCATGGTTCTCTGTTTTTTCATGCCGCCCACTGAACGCATGATCACGGGCATTCTGCTTGGATTGATCGGCCTGGATTCGCTGGTTCTGCCGGGTCTGACCGGAGGACGCTGGCACGGGTTTACCGTGAACCTCATCTCTCAGCATCGTAGTCAAACAGCCTCTGAGGGGGGCCGCACATCGCATCTTTTCAATCTTGGACCTCTTTCCCACTTTTATCGAAAGATTCTCTGTTTCTCTCTAAAACGGCGAGGCAGTGTCCTGGCCCTGGGTCTGCTGCTGCTTGTCATCACCCTGGGGGGCGTAGCAAGCGGTGTGCTTGGGAATGAGTTCTTTCCTGAAATTGACTCCGGTAAATTGAATATCCATGTCAAGCTGCCGCCCGGATCCACTGTGGATGAGACCGCTGAAGCATGTCAAAGGATTGAAGCCATCCTCACTGAACTCCCCGAAGAGGAACTGGAGACGTACGTGCTCAACGCGGGAAAGGCCACAGGCACCGTATGGCGGCTGTCCGATTCCGGGCCCGCTTCAGGTCCGGAGTTTGCAGACATCAGCATTGACCTGACCGATGAATTCTTTCGGCGCACACACAAACCGCCTCTGCGTACGGTCTTTGAAATCAGGGACTGGCTCCAGGGCCGACTGGACGGGGAACTGCCGGGCGTCACGTTGCGTTTTGAAATCTTGATGGGCGGTCCTCCTGTGGGCATGGATGTGGTGATTCTCTGTTTCGGCGAACAGATGGATGATCTGGTCATGTATACCGAAAAGCTCGAACGCATTCTGAAACAAATTCCGGGGACCGTCAACGTGGGCACCAGCTATTATGCAGGACGTCCCGAATTCAAGATCCGTCCACGTCGTGAAGAGGCCGCGCGCTGGGATGTCACCACAGTCGCCATGGCCCGCACTGTCATGGATGCCTTTTACGGCAGGGAAGTCGCTGACTTCACCCAGCGCAACAAGAATATCGATATCCGTGTTCAGCTGAATGAGAACAACCAGGCCAGCCTGCAGGACCTGCTCCTGCTCGACGTGCCCACCAGACAGGGAGGCAAAGTCCCGCTTGTCGAGGTGGCAGAGGTTGACCTGGAATCCGGGCTTGCCCACATCCAGAGACGCGACCAGAAGCGGGTGATCAACGTGTTCTGTGACGTGGATCGAAATGCCGGGTATGATGTCGCGGATATCAGGAAAACCATCGAGGCCTGTGTGGCACAGAATCCACCGACTGAAAAGGGCATCACAGCGTCTGTGCGCGGAGAAAACGAAGAACAGGAAAAGGCCATGTCGGATCTCAAGCGTGCCTTTTTTGTGGGCATTGTGTTGATCTTCTGTATCCTGGCCATACAGTTCAACAGTTTTCGACAGCCTCTCATCGTGCTTCTTGCCGTGCCCTTGGCCATTATCGGCGCAGTGCTCGGGCTCTATATCACGGGCGTGAAATTCGGATTCATGGCCACCATCGGCGTGGTGGCACTTGTGGGCATTGTGGTCAACGACAATATTGTGCTTGTGGATTACTGCAACTGTCTGCGCAGACAAGGCATGGACCGGGATGACGCCTTGATCGAAGCAGGCCTGCGCAGACTGCGTCCCATTTTACTCACCACGGTCACCACACTGGGCGGACTGCTTCCACTCACGCTTGACTGGGGCGGCGGCGGCGCCTTCTGGCTGCCTCTGGGCGTGACCATCATATTTGGGCTCGGGGTGGATTCCCTGCTGACCCTGATCATCGTGCCGGTGATTTATTCCTGTGTGGAAACACCGGGCCCCCTTGCCCCGAGAGGCCGGAGAGATTGAGGATTTACCTGCCGTATCGCAGCAGGCCATGGTAGAAAAAATTAGTCAATGAAAGGACATCAACATGGACGCCACCAAACACACCCTGATACTCGGCCTGGCACTCTGGACCTTGTCTTTTGCCCCTGATGCCGCGGCATCACCGCTGGTCCTCAAGGCCGATGCATTCAGGCACTACGCGGACAATTTTGCGCAGGGCGACGAAGAGCTGTTCATTCAGCACTTCCCGAATGACAGGGCGTGGCCCTTTCTCAGCCAGAACATCCCCCTGTTCGAGTGTCCGGACAAGGACTTCGAACGCACGTACTACTTCCGCTTCTGGACCTATCGCAAACACATCAAGCACACACCGGACGGTTTTGTGATCACAGAATTCCTTCCCCAGGTGAGCTGGTCCGGCAAGCACAACACCATCAACTGCCCTGCAGGCCACCATTTCTATGAAGGCCGGTGGCTGCACGATCCCCGGTTCCTGGATGACTATGCCGTATTCTGGTTTCGCAAAGGCGGTTCTCCAAGACGCTACAGTTTCTGGGCAGCCAATGCCCTGTACAACAGATATCTGGTGCAGAATGATCAAACACTTCTCATCGATCTGCTGCCTGATCTGGTAAAGAACTACGAAGCGTGGGAAGAGGCAAGACTCGAGCCGGATGGCCTCTTCTGGCAAATCGATGACCGGGACGGCATGGAAGTGTCCATTGGAGGCAGCGGAAAACGCGCCACCATCAACTCGTACATGTATGGGGACGCCATCGCCATGGCGCAAATCGCCGCACTGGCCGGTCAAACCGACGTGGCAGACCGATTCACGGAAAAGGCAAAGAAACTCAAGACACTCGTTCAGGAAAAGCTCTGGGATGATAAAGCACAATTCTTCAAGACCCTGCCGCGCAACAGCCAGACACGCGTGGACGTGCGCGAACAGCACGGGTACACACCCTGGTACGTGAATCTGCCTGATTCCAACGCAGGATACGAGGCGGCCTGGACCCAGTTGATGGATCCCAATGGATTCTACGCACCGTTCGGCCCCACCACCGCAGAGCAGCGACACCCGGGATTCAGACTCTCGTATGAGGGACATGAGTGCCAGTGGAACGGGCCGAGCTGGCCTCTGTCCACGTCCATCACACTCACGGCCCTGGCCAATGTACTGAACCACTATCCCCAGAACGCCGTGACCACCGAGGATTACTTTGAGACGCTCGGGATTTACACGCGCAGTCACCGCCTCACACGCGAGGACGGCCGGGTCGTGCCCTGGATCGACGAAAACCTGAATCCCCTGACAGGCGACTGGATCTCGCGCACACGATTGAAGCAATGGAAGAACGGCACCTGGGACGCAGGCAAAGGCGGCAAAGAACGCGGCAAGGACTACAACCATTCCTCCTATGGCGATCTGATCATCACCGGCCTGGCAGGCCTGCGCCCCAGACCCGACAACATCGTGGAAGTCAACCCCCTGCTCCCGCCAGGGACCTGGGACTGGTTCTGCCTGGACAATATCCTGTATCACGGGCACATCCTCACCCTCGTGTGGGACAAGACCGGCAGCCGATACAACCGAGGCCAGGGCCTGCAGGTCTTTGCAGACGGCCAGCGCATTGCTGCCGCTGAATCACTCCAGAGAATCGAGGGCCGACTCCCCTGACGAGGGGCCAGGGAGGCGCGAACGGCCGTTTTCAAGGATGCCCCTGGGCCACACACGCACCCGCATGCAATGAATCAGCGCGATCGCCGTTGACGAACGGCATCGGCGAGCGTGTCCAGCACAGGGACTGTCTCATCCCAGCTCAGGCAGGCATCTGTCACACTTTGGCCATACGTCATGGCCTCGGACGCGGCGATCTCCTGGCGTCCGGCCACGAGGTGACTCTCGAGCATGACACCGAAAATTGCTGACGATCCCTGAGCCAACTGCTGAGCCACGTGGTGCGCCACCCTGGGCTGTTCCTGGGGATCCTTGCCACTATTGCCGTGACTGCAGTCAATCATCACACGTGTATGCATACCCTTGGATTCAAGCAGCGCTGCTGCCGTGTTCACACTATCGGCATCATAATTGGCTGAGTTGTTGCCCCCCCGAAGAATCACATGGCAGTCTTCGTTGCCGCGCGTGGCCACAATCGCAGCCACGCTCTGCTTGGTCACGGATAGGAATCGATGGGAGTGGCGCGCAGCATGGATCGCATCCACCGCCACCTGGAGATTTCCATCCGTCCCGTTCTTGAACCCCATAGGGCAGGACAGTCCGGAAGCGAGCTCGCGGTGCACCTGACTCTCGGTGGTGCGCGCACCAATGGCGCCCCAGCTCACCAGGTCGGCGAAAAACTGCGGCATGATCGTATCCAGGAATTCACATCCTGCAGGAAGTCCCTGGTCAGCCAGAGTCAACAGTAAATGCCTGGCGATTTTGAGCCCCTTATTGATGTGAAAGCTTTCGTCCATGTCCGGGTCATTGATCAACCCTTTCCAACCGATGCTGGTGCGAGGCTTCTCAAAGTACACGCGCATCACAATCAGGAGATCGTCGGCCAACTTTCTGGCCTGCTCGCGCAGACGCTGGGCATACTCAATGGCAGCCGCTTCATCATGGATAGAGCATGGCCCCACCACCACCACCAGGCGATCGTCCTGACCGCGGAGACACTCCGCTATGGACTGACGCGCATGCCCCACTGTTTCGGACGCCTGGTCCGTAATGGGGTACTCTTCCATAAGAATCGCCGGTGGAATCAGCGGTTTCAGCTGGTCGATCCGAAGATCATCTGTTTCCCAATGCATATCGTACTCCCTGTTCGACCCTCGGGCCGTGTCACTGCCAAGACATGGTCCATTTAGAATAAACCGGGCATTATAGCAGTGCGCAAGCAGGAATTCAACTCAACAAACAAGACTGTCCTACTGTTTGATCAGCAACCGCATTTCTATGCCGGCTGACAATTCAACAGGCAGGCCTTGATGGAGTTGTTTGCCTGTCCATGTCCTGTCTGATCCTGTTGTCATATTCTTGACAGTATACAGAGTGTCCGATTCCACGGTAAACCATTCGGGCAGTGTGTTCATACGCGGCCAGTCATACTTGAATCCCATGTAGGTGCGATGGCGCGGGATGTCGAAGACCAGCTTGCCCTTGTAGGCGCGATCGGATTTAAACACGATGGTCAGCCCGTCTCTTGTCTGGCTCGCGCCCAAGGTCAGGCCCTGCTGCCACGGGCGGGCAATAACCCCGCGCGTGTGCATGAGTGCATGCATGATGGCCGTGCGCACGCCATTGGACTGCAGTTTCATGGTGCCCCACAGGTGATCGGGCTTGTCCGTATACACGATGTTGGCAGCCACTTCGTGGTCCGCCCAAGCCAGGCCTTCACGCACAGGCAGGCGATTCATGAGGTAGAGGCCGCCCTCCACGGAATCGGCAAATCCATCGATGGAGTCACCCTCCCAGGGATGATCTCTGTAGGCCGGCTTGGCGAGGTTGCGCAGGACCTGCTGAATGTGTGCCCTGTACACGGGCTTGTCTGCCACCATGTCATAGCACAGATACGCTACGTAATTATAACCCCAGCCGTCACTCAGGCGGCCGCTCGGTCCAAGCGTATCGTGCATGATGCCGTCCGCATTGGTGCCCTTCTCGAGCACGGTGTCCAGCATCTTCTTCATGTGGGGCATGTATTGCTGTGCCTTGGCCGGATTGTGCATAGACTCCACACCGAGCAGCAGGCCGAGACCGCCAATGATCTCACACCCGTGATCACGCAGACGCGTGGGTACAAAATCCCCCTGCAGCAAATAATAGTCTGCCAGACGCTCGGCCCATTCAAGATACTTTTTTTCGCCGGTCATGGTATACAGGCGCGCCAGTGCCTGGATCTGTTCGCCGTTGACCTCCAGATTCGTGGAGGGAATCCTGCCGTATGGGGTGTCAATGGTGGGACTGGCCCATATCTCGTCCTGAATGACCCTCATACGATCAAACCATTCATCCTTGCCAGTGACTTCCACAATGGCGATCAGCCCGTCCTTGACATATTCACTGCCGCCAAAGGTGTTCTCCGGATTTGTAAAGAAACCCTTTTCGCAGTGCGCAATCTCCGCATGAAGCGCGCCTCGCACCGGGCCGTTCAGGGCCTCGAGATCTGTCAGCCAGGCAGCCCACACCAGGAAGGGATAGCAGTCTGCCCACGCGTCCTGGTAATTGAAAGCGCCGTCCGGATGATACAACCCTGATTCAGGCTCCATCTTCTTCAATGCCACCTTGTGCAGCCATCGCTGGACCTTGCTGATCGTGGTGCCGGCAATCTCTGCCGAATGCCTTGCCGTTTCAACGGCCGGAGCTTCAGCCCCGTGGGTTGCAGCCGTGACTGTGCCGAGCAGTAACACCCATAACCATATTTTCGAAGTGCTCATGATGGGTCCCTTTCCATGCCATGAAGGTTCATTCGTGTTTTGTTAATGACTGAGTCACGAGCGGTTTACTGGTGATCAAGCCAATACCTCTGCCCTTGTTGCCAACGGCATTGTAGAACATGTAATACGTGTCGTTCGCAGGGTTCCAGACAAGCGATATCTTGTGGGCGTACGTCTTGTCCAGACCGGACGGATTGGCCCCGCTCTTGTAGATCGGGTCAGGATCAACGGTCCAGTGGACCAGATCCCGTGAAAAGGCCATCATAACATGCGCGCCGCCGCGTCCCACGCCAAAAAAGAAATTCGCCCAGTGGTCTTTGTCCCAGAATACCTTGCCGTCAGAAGAGAACCGCTCATTGTAACTGCCTTGCGGACCATTGGGTATCACGGGGTTATGTTCATACCGTTTCCACTCAAGCAGGTCATGGGACAGGGCCAGTCCCATCTGTTCAATGGATCCCTTGGCCGCGTTGTAGAAATTGTAGTACGTGCCCCTGTGTTCAACGAGCCAGGGCTGATAGATACAGTCCTTTTCCCACGGTCCGCAGTCCTCCTGATGTACTGACAGAATGGGTGCCTGTTTCGCCCGGCCCCAGGTGATCCCGTCCTCACTTGAGGCCACGCCTTCATAGCCCGGACGCAGTTCGTATCCACCCTGGCGCGGGTACGCACCATACAGAGAGAAGTACTGACCCTGCTTCTTTTTCAGGACCCGCGGCGCCTTGATATCGTACGACTCGTACAGGTAGGCGCCCAGCACCACCCCGCCGTAATCGAAAGAGCCTTCAGGTCCGTAGCCCATGGCAAGACGCATGTTCGTCCAATGCACCAGATCCTCGCTGTCAGCGATAAACGATTGATATCCCTTGCCGTCAAAACCAATAAATGTCATATGCCATTGGGTGTCACCCGGGCGTTGAAAGACCGTGGGCACATCCGTCATGTGAACCGCTTCGAACCCCTTGATATTGGGCTTTTCAGGGATGACGTGGTCAGGATGGTAATGCCAGTGTCTGTAGGGCTCAGACCACAGCTTGACCGTCTGGGAGTCAATCGTCGTAGACGCGGTCGCGATCTCCGTTGGCGCAGTGGGTTGGGATGCTTCCCCGGCTTCAACGCGGGGTGTCAGCCATACCGATACTGCCAGAATACCTGCTGTTATTTTCGTCAGTGTTTTTGTTGTCATTGTTTCTTCCTGTGTTTTTCAGTCAGCCTGTGTTTTTGTGCCAGGCCATCGAGCATCAGGGTCACCAGCGTACAGCTCATGCAGTAATCCGGCACCCCGATGGGCCTGCCCGAGACCGAGTCGTAATGTTCGTTGATGCCGTTCTTGATGGCATTGGCCACGGTCTTGTCTGCGATATCCGCTGCAAGCGTCCTGTGTCCATAGTCGGCCAGGCCGCTCGCGATCTGGTAGTTTGTGGAGGGCCACACATCACCTCGCCAGAAGGCCCTGGATTTCCATCGAGGATCCGTACGATCCACCGTCGGCACGGGCAGCGGTGTGCGCCAGGCATCGCTGGCAAGCACCTCGGCCATGCGGTCAGCCATGGCCTGGGTGGGCACACCGGCTGTGAGCGGCATCCAGCTGCTGATGGTGGCCACGGGGATCTTTTCCAGGGTATCACGCCTGACCGACAGAAACGTCCCTGCGGTGTCGTCCCACATGTGGTCGCGCATCGCCTGCACGGCCTTGTCGATTCGGTGCTGGCGCCGTGCTGCCATGGCGTGGTCTCCCACGATTCGGGCCAGGCGTGCCAGGCTCCGCTCGGCCAGAACGAGGTAGGACGTGTTGCCTGTCACACAGATGTCACCATACCAGGCGCCTTCGTCTGGGCCGGTACGTGTGGGATGCGGGGTGAGCTTGAGGTCATCCATGTTGCATTCGTAGTCGAATGTCTCCCAGCGTGCGTGCTGCACGATCCCGCTGTACGAACCCACCGTGACCAGGCCGATATTGGTGACATCGCGCTCCCGCCAGTACCAGTCGTGAAACCGTTCCAGACGACCCAGACATTGGTTAAGCAGCTCTTTATCTTGATTGCGTCGATACACACGCTCCACGCCCCAGGCCAGGATCGGGATCTGCGAGAAACGCCGGACCTCCTGCGGTTCGGTCTTGATGGCCACAGTGATCATGTCATGCGCATACTCAGGCTCGGTCGCATTCCAGCGATCCTGGAAGTCCCAGTAATTCTGGAAGATGTCACGAATCACCTTTTTTTTGTCCGGCAGAATGCTGAGCAGGTCCACCACGAACATGGAATCCCAGATCCACTGTCCCTTGTAGTAGGGCCCGCCAGGATAGACCCAGTTGTGTTTCAGGGGCGGTGTGGGAGGGATGATCTTGTCGAGAATGCACTTGCGGAACACGTCTTCAGTCAGACTCAGGGCATCTTCCCTGTTCGACTCAAACAGTGACCGGATATCGGCATTCGAATTGTCGCCGAACACGCTGGGACCGAACACATCGCTTTCAGCTGCCATACCCCAGGGATCGAGCCACGGGCAGAGGGTCAGTGCGCTGCCGGCCATCTTGATAAATTCACGTCGTTTCATAAGTGACTACTCCGGAAACAGTGTGTTGAGCAGTGATATATCGATTTCTGCCTTGGGTGCAAATTGTCGCGACACTGCATACTGCAGCAGGCTGTGCAGCAACTGGCGGGCTTCGGGTTTGTCCTGAAGCCCAAGCAGATCGATCGCACAAATCAGCATGCTGCCCTGGCCGACCCGCGTCTCGGCGATCAGACCGAGCTTGCTGTTGCGCACGAAATTGTCGATCACCTGGACCGTGGGCCGGTAGTCGTCCGGTGTGTCATCAAACTGGATGGGACGCGAATGCTTCACCAGGTGCCACCACTGCCAGTTGCTGTGGAACTCCGTGGGGAATTGGGCCAGCGCAGGGGATTGCGGATCGCACAGGAAACCCAACGTGCCTGGGGGTGGAGTCACCCCCCGCTTCTCTGCATTGATGGCGAACATCGGTGACCAGAACTCGGTCTGAAATCCGCCAGGCACGCTGTGGGGTAGGGCATCAAGCTTCGGGAGCAGCACGACCTTGCCGCCTGCGGCCAGATGTTTCTGCGTTTCCTCGGCCTGGAAGCTGCGCGTGAGCATGACACCCGAAGGCGTGCGCGTGTCGACGTTCGGCGCATACACCCAGATCGGGTACGCGTTGCGATACGGTGTGCCCTCGATGGCGAGTGTCACGGTCAGCTTTTGCGGCACGGACACCTTGTTGAGCGGCACGGCGAACATGTCCACGTCGAACACACTGCCCTGGGTGATGGTGACCGGATCGAACGCGTCTTCGGCAATCTGTCTGCCCCGGCTGTCCGCCACGGTCCACGTGACCTGCGCGTCGTTCATGTCGGACGGCCCGTAGTGCGCGACCTGCACGCGTCCCACGAAGGTCTCGTCCGTGGTCCAGGTGTACTTTTTCATGCGCAGCAGCGGCACGGTTTCGCAGCAGAACTGTCGCCATGCCTCGGGTTCTATCACACCCTTGGATTCCATGAAGTCATTGAGCATGCCCACCAGTGCCGTGCCCTGGCCGGGAAAGTCCTGGAT
>JAIPFM010000124.1 GCA_021736645.1 Phycisphaerae bacterium
CATCGCCTGGCCACGCGCATTGGGGCCTTTATGGAAATGATTGCATGAGCCGGACGCCCGAGAAAATCACATTGACTCAATGGGACACGTGCCCCAAACAGGCCGGTATGCCAGCCTATTGCGGGCCCTTGTCACGCCATGTGTGTGATGGGGACACGCGTCTCAATGCATTGCTGTTTGATAACAGTCAGGCAGCCTTCAGGCTATGGAACTTCCTGTTGACCGAAGAAGCACGCCTTCGTGAGTCCCGGGCCGGGGGACATACGCTGGTGGGCACCATGAAGGACCTGGGCACTGTGCCGGTCATGGCGTACAGCCTGAAACATGTCACGGCCTTTTACCCGGACGGAGCCTGGTGGATTCCCTGTGTCATGGAACTGGGAGCCGGCCTGTTGAAAATTGCGGATGAACTCGGTGTGGATGAGTCCTTCTGCCCGGTTCGAGCCATGCTGGGGGCCTTTGTCACAGAGGCCCACTTTCCCATACCGGATCTGCTGACCTGTAGTGTGGGCGCCGTGTGTGATGATTTTTCCGCCATTGCGCAGCGGCTTCAGGCATTGGGCCATGACATCCTCTGGTGGGACATGCCGCATCGGCGTATGCCTGATCCGGATGAGCACGGGGTGACTCTGCCTGGCGGGTTTGTCGCGCCCGTGAGCCAGGTGCAGCAGGTCAAATCCGAACTTCAGCGTGTACGCAAGGCCCTGGAAACGCACACCGGGCAGCGTCTGGATGACGACGCCTTACAGGTCGGCATTGCCAGGGCCAATGAGGTTCGTTCGCTCCTGGGACAGTTGAGGGGGGACGTGTTTGGCGCGAGCGTGTGTCCCCTGCCTGCCTTGGAAATGCTGATTGCCGAGATGCTGGCCATTCACTTCTGTTCGGATCTGGATGAAACCAGGGCTGTGCTGACAGATCTTCTGGCCGTGGTCCATGATCGCATTGACTCCGATCTGGGCTATGGCAGCGAGGATACCCCGCGCGTGTTCTGGGTGAATCCTGTGGCGGATCTTCGTGTGATGAATCTCCTGGAGCAGTGCGGGGCCCGTGTCTGCGGCACGGAGTATCTGTTTTCTCATGCCCTGGACCTCATTCCTCACGATCTGCCCCCCATGGAGGCCCTGGCCCGCATGGCCCTGGCAGATCCCATGGTGGGATCGTCGCAGGATCGGGCAGATCGGATTTGCAGGGACATCACGCGGTTTAGGGCGCAGGCCGTGATTATTTCACGCATTCCGGGCGCGAGTCACTGTGCCCTGGAGGGGCAGATTATTGGTGAGGCTGTGAAGACGCGCCTGGGCCTGCCAGTGCTGGAGATTGAAATACCGCCGTTGACAGATGCCATGGCACCGTCTATCCGAACACGCATTGAAGCCCTCGTTGAAGTCCTACAGACTTCAAAAACTGAAAGCTAACAACCAACAACCAACAACTAGAAACTGATGTATGATCTACGCTGGGATTGATATTGGATCGCGAACCATCAAGACGGTACTGTTTGACACAGACGCGCAGGCCATTGTAGCGCATGAATTGTGGGACCAGGGTGTGGACCAGGACGGCATGGCCAGGGCGCAGTATGCCAATCTGTTGAAGGATGCAGGTCTGGAGCCTGATGGGGTGACAGGCCTTGTGGCCACAGGGTATGGACGCAATGCCATTGCCTTTGCTGATACAGCCATCACGGAGATCACCTGTCACGCAGCAGGCGTGCGTCATCTGCATCCGGATGTACAGACGATCATCGATATTGGCGGGGAAGACAGCAAGATCATGCGCCTGGATCCCAGGGGCAGGGTCCAGGATTTTGTGATGAACGACCGGTGCGCAGCAGGGACAGGCCGTTTTCTGGAGATTGTGGCCAAGCGTCTGGAGGGGGACCTGCACGCCGTGGCCCGGGCGTCCCGTGCCTGCGCCAGCCCGGCGGCCATCAGCAGTATGTGCGTGGTGTTTGCAGAGACCGAGATCATCGGACTGCTTGCGTCCGGGGCTTCAAAAGAAGATATCATGGCAGGCGTTCAGGTGTCGATTGCATCCCGTGTGCACAGCATGGTCGGACGTCACGCCAAGCCGCCGTTCTATTTCACCGGGGGCGTGGCCCTGGTGCCGGGCATGGCAGAGGCCATGGCCGGTATCCTGAAGCAGCCTGTGACTGTGAGTGATTATGCCCAGTTGACAGGGGCCCTGGGTGCCGCCATACTGGCCAGCAAACGAATCCGTTAATTCCATGTTGAAAGGGGATCATGGCAAAGGCAAGTGAAAGAAGACAACGTGTGATGAAACGATCCATCCATCTGGGCCACTGTGTGTGCGATCCGTCACAGCCCTGTCCATGCGATCTGTTCAAGGCAAAGAATATCTGTCTGTGTGCAGGTGAGCGTCTCGAGTCACCGACCGGGCCTGTGGCATTGACCCGGTTGGTGGAAAAACCGGGCTGTGCCTCCAAGATCGATCAGGCGTTTCTCAAGCAGACGCTCAAGGATCTGCCCTCGCTGGATGATCCGCGTGTGCTGGTGGGCATGCCTGCAGGCGATGATGCAGGGGTCTATGAGGTGGGTGACGGTATGGCCCTGGTGCAGACGGTAGATGTGTTCACGCCGTCCGTGGATGATCCATATCTATTCGGCCAGGTGGCGGCTGCCAACTCCTTGAGTGATGTGTATGCCATGGGAGGGCGTCCCATTACAGCCCTGTCCATCATTGGATTTCCCGTACGCAAGGTACCGGATGAGGTGCTGTCAGAGATCCTGCGAGGCGGCATTGACAAGATGAAAGAGGCGGGCGTGCCCGTGATTGGCGGCCACAGCATCAATGACGACCAGATCAAGGCAGGTTTTTCTGTGACCGGGTTTGTGGAAACAGCCAAGGTGACCAAGAACGCCAGCGCCCAGGTCGGCGATCTCCTGATCCTGACCAAGCCTCTGGGCACGGGCATTGTGGCCTTTGCCGGGCAGATCAACCGGGCCACACCGGCGTCACTCGAGGCCGCAGCGCAGTCCATGTGTTCTCTGAACAAGGCGGCTGCGGAACTGATGGTCAAACATGAGGCCCATGCCTGTACGGACGTAACGGGTTTCAGCCTCATGGGACATCTGTCTGAAATGGCTCTGCGAAGCGGGGTGGATGTGGAGATCGTGTGGGACGATCTGCCCTGGCTGCCGGACGTGCTTCAATATGTGGCGGATGGGATCCTGCCCGGTGCCATTGAACGCAATAAAGAGTCCTGCGCAGCGCGCGTGAGCCCAGGCCAGGGCGTGACAGAGGTGATGAACGACATGTGTTTTGACGCGCAGACCTCCGGGGGCCTGCTCATCACGATTCCGGCCAATCGGGCAGATACATTACTGGCAGAGTTGCATAAATCGGGTGTAACACAGGCCTGTGTGATCGGTCGCGTCAAGCACAAGGGCACGGGCCTGGTGTGCCTTGAAACTTCCGGTAAACAGACACTGCCTGAACCCGGGCGCGATGTGTCCCAACAGGGGACGGAGCCTGTCCCGGTTCCGGTGCCAGTGCCAGCGTCTGTACCTGCGTCTCAAGACGAGGAGATCGTGTGCTGCGGTGGTGATACCTCGTCCTTGCATGACACACTGCCCGGTGTGGCAGGTATTGAGCAGCAATACAAACGATTTCTGACAAGTGTCGGACAACCCATCGGTCTGGATGTCTTTACAAAGCAGGCCATCAACATTGCCCTGTCTGTGGCCACGCGATGTGAGCCCTGTATCAAGATGCACGTAAAGAACGCCCGTAAAAAGGGCTTTACCCAGGACGAGATTGACGAGGCCGTGTGGATGGGTGTGAGCTTTGGGGGATCGCCTTCCATGGCCTTCTATCAACAGATGGGCTTATCTTCAAGTTAGGCGTCTACAGTGAAGTTCTTGTGTATCAGTCGTCATCTTTCCTGGCCCTGTAAAACAGACGCTTGAGTCCGGCCGGGCAATATGGTACAACTCTGCTTTTAAATCTGAAGTTTTGCCAACTTCAAGTTTTCTGTTTTCAGTTGGCAGTATACAGTAGAAAGGCCTTTTTCTGAAAACTGAATACTAAAAACTGTACACCACAGGGCTTTATGCAAAAGTCCTGTTAAATCTTAGACGCAAGGAACATAATCGATGAGACAATCCAGACACCTGGGACGTACCCTTCGTGAGGTGCCCAAAGACGCGCAAACAGCGGCCCATGGCCTGATGATTCGGGCAGGCTATATCCGACAGCTTTCTGCAGGCATCTATGTGTACATGCCTCTGCTGCTCCGCAGCCTCAATAAAATTTCCCAGATCATCCGAGAGGAAATGACCCGGGCGGGGTCCGAAGAGATGCTCATGCCGGCCATCCAGAACAAGGAGCTGTGGGAAAAGACGGGTCGATGGGAACGCTATACTGCGATTGACGGGATCATGTTTTCATTTCAGGATCGCCGCGGCAGTACCGTGTGCCTGGGCCCGACCCATGAAGAGGTGATCACCGAGATCCTGCGCCAGGAAATCAATTCATTCAAGGATCTGCCCAAGAACGTGTTTCAGATCCAGACCAAGTTTCGCGATGAGATCCGTCCTCGATTCGGTCTGATGCGGGCCCGTGAATTTGTCATGAAGGATGCATACAGTTTTGATCTGGATGAGGCAGGACTCGATGTCTCATACGAGGCCATGCGTTTGGCGTACCACACCATCTGTGAACGCATCGGATTCCACTATCGAGCCGTAGAGGCAGATTCCGGGGCCATTGGCGGCAGCGGCAGCCAGGAGTTCATGGTGCTGGCTGATACCGGGGAAGACACGATCATCTACTGCGACCAGTGCCAGTATGCGGCCAATCAGGAACGTGCCGCGTCCCGGCTCGAACAATTCACACAGGACACGGAAGAACGTCCCATGGAGGCGGTGCTCGGCGAAGGCCTGATCGGTGTGGAGCCCCTGGCCGAATTCCTGGGGATTCCCGTGTGGAAGACCACCAAGACGTTGCTGTTTGAAGCAGACGGCAATCTGGTGGCAGTCATGGTTCGGGGTGACTGTGACGTCAATGAAATCAAGGTGGCCAATTTTCTGGGCGGGGCTGATGTGAAACTGACCGCTCCGGAACGCATCAAGGAATTAACCGGTGCTGCTGTGGGGTATGCCGGGCCGATCGGCCTGCCTGACAATGTACGCATCATTGCCGACTTTGACGTGGACCATCGTGTGAATTTTGAATGTGGTGCCAACCAGACCAATTATCACAATATCAATGTCAATTTTGGACGTGACCTGCCCCTGCCTGAATTTAGCGACTTCAAGCTGGCCCAGGCAGGACACCAGTGTCCGCACTGTGACGGCACGCTCCAGGCGCAGCGCGGCATTGAAGTGGGCCACATCTTCAAGCTGGGCACCAAGTACTCCGAAGCCCTCAAGTGTGTGGCGCCGGATGGTCAGGGCCAGCAGCCGCCCGTGGTCATGGGCTGCTACGGTATTGGCGTGTCCCGCATGGCAGCTGCGTGCGTGGAGCAGAACCACGATGACCGCGGTATGATCTGGCCCATCCATGTGGCACCGTATCACGTGCATCTTTTGTGTCTCACGCCCAAGGATGAGGCCGTGGTCGCCCGGTGTGATGCACTCTACCAGACGCTTCAGGACGCAGGCGTGGAAGTCCTGTATGATGACCGCACTGCCAGACCCGGTGAGAAATTCAGTGATGCAGACCTGATCGGCCTGCCCATACGCCTGGCCATCAGCAAACGTACGCTGGAACAGGACTGCATTGAAGTCAAGCTCAGAAAAGACGCAGACAATCAGATGCTGTCCCAGGAGCAGACCCTGGCCTTGATCCAGGAACAGTTGGGCTAGACGCTTCGCTGAAGCACGCTGTTTGACCTGTGAAGTGTGATAATTGACAATCGAGTTCTGCAAAACCAGGGATTAAACCAGAACCCTTTAGGGGGGGGGTGAAAAACAGTTTACAGTGGGCAGTTTATTGCTTTCACCTCGACCCTGTCGCGCTCACACGTCATTCAGCTTCCGGCGGCTGCCAGGGCGTGAGTCGATTTCAACTTCCATCCCTCCCCCCCGGGAATCCCTCTGCCATGCCTTGGGTGGCCCTTCATTTCTGCTCAAGATCTAATGATTATTAACCGATATGTCGTAAAATGGACTAGACTATTTTACGATACTAGCGATAATAATACCATGGAAATGAAAAAACGCATATATGATTCAGTTTTGAAAGAACACGTGTTGTCGCAGCGACAAATGGTATTTGTCAGCGGTCCTCGCCAGGTGGGGAAAACCACGACCTGTCGAAATCTGGCCACGGCGTATATTAACTGGGACAATACGGATGATCGAGCCATGGTTCTAAAGGGACCCATGGCTGTGGCTGATAAACTCGGATTGGACAAACTCCATGAATCCATGCCTATTGTCCTGTTAGACGAATTACACAAGTTCGGAAAGTGGAAACAGTTTCTCAAGGGATTTTTTGACACCTATGCTGATCATTTTCGTGTCCTTGTGACCGGGAGTTCACGTATGGACATCTATCGCCGCGGCGGCGACAGCCTAATGGGGAGATATTTTCTGTATCGAATGCATCCATTTACAGTGGCTGAGTCGTTGCGGCATGACCTCCCAGATCCAGAACACGTGATACGTCCACCTGCACGCATTGCTGAAGAGGATTTCAAGGCACTATGGACACATGGTGGATACCCGGAGCCCTTTATCAAGCGGGACATTCGTTTCAGTCGTCGATGGCGTGCACTGAGACTTCAACAGTTGCTTCGTGAAGACATACGGGATCTAACGCAGATCCACCAATTGGGGCAGTTGGAAATTCTTGTCAATCTACTGGCAAATCGTTCTTCTCATCAATTGATCTACAGCAATCTCGCCTCTGCTGTTCAGGTATCGGTAGACACCATGCGACGTTGGATAACCACGCTGTGTAATATGCACTTGGGATTCCTGGTACGACCGTGGTACAAGAATGTGTCTCGGTCGTTGCGTAAGGAGCCAAAGTGGTTCCTTCGGGATTGGTCCACCATTGACGATCCTGGTGATCGGACGGAGACAATTGTGGCTTGCCATCTTCTCAAAGCCGTAGAAGGGTGGACCGATATGGGACTGGGCAATTTTCAGTTGGGATACATCCGCGACAAAAACCAACGAGAAGTCGACTTCATAGTCGTGCGTGACGGCAAGCCCTGGTTTCTGGTGGAGGCGAAACACTCTGAGGAGACAACCAGCCCGACCTTGAAGTATTTTCAGCAGCAGTTGAGAGTGCCTCACGCATTTCAAGTCGTTTTGGAGGCAGATTACATAGAGGCTGACTGCTTTGCAGTCCAGGACCAGACAAGGGTCGTGCCCGCGCGAACATTCTTGTCGCAATTGCTGTAGGGTATATCAACATGAAGATATTGGTCAAACTCATTTCAGTGCTTGTACTGCTGTCGGTTGCAGGTTGCGGGGTACCGGTCCGGGTGGATTTTGACGTTGACACTGATTTTTCAAGCTTTCGGCAGTATCGGTGGTATGACGGTGAGATCCACGGCCTGGACACGCTGGCCAGCAGTCCTCTGACAAAAAAGCGGGTCGTCAGGGCCGTGGACACGGTGCTGCAGGAAAAGGGGTATGCCATGGCAGCCGGCTCGGTCTGCGACTTCATGGTCTTTGTACACGGGACTGTCCAGCAGCGTGTTCGACTGCACGATACCGCAGATCAGTATGACCAGTATGGAGGCTTTGGCACGGGCGTGAGTCATCTCGCCGAGCGACCCCAAGAAGAGGGTGTCCTTTATCTCGATGTGCTCGATGGTGCGACCCAAGACCTGGTCTGGCGAGGCAGTCTGGGGCAGCCGGTCAAGTACTACAAAGACTCCAGAAAGGCCCAGGCTGCCATAGAGAAGACGGTCCGGAAAATCCTCAAGGAATTTCCACCGGATCTGTCCCGGTAACGGTTGCAAAGGCCCTGTTGCGCCGTCACGAGACTGGGTGGATGCTATTTCAGCAATCCCAGGGCGTCCGGCAGCCAGAGTGACAGGTTCGGGATATAACTGCAGATCAGCAGCACGGCGATCATGGCCACAAAGAACCAGATGATCTTGGGAATGACCTTGGTCACCGTCGTCTCGCCGATGCCGCAGCCCAGGAACAGGCAGGTGCCAACAGGCGGCGTGCACAGGCCGATGCAGAGGTTCATGATCATGATGATGCCGAAGTGGACCGGATCAACACCCAGGCCAGTCACGATCGGCAGGAAAATCGGTGTAAAGATCAGGACCGCGGGTGTCATGTCCATGAACGTGCCGACTGCCAGGAGGATGACATTGATCATGAGCAGGAGCACGAACCTGTTGTCCGTCAAGGACAGCAGTGCCGCGCTGATGTCCTGGGGTACGTTTTCTGCGGCCAGAACCCAGCTCATGGCCATGCTGGTGCCAATCAGGAGAAACACCACGGAGGTGGTTACACCGCACTGCAGGAGGATCTTGGGGATCTCATTGACCTTGACTTCTTTGTAGCAGAACACGGCCAGAATGAACGCGTAAAGCACGGCCACGGCTGAGGCCTCTGTGGCAGTAAATACGCCCAGCAAAATACCCCCCAGCACAATCACGATCAGCAACAGGGCGGGCACGGCACTGAAAAACGATTTCACAGCTTGCATGACTGTGGCTTTTTCGCCTTCACCGTAGTGATTCTTGATGGAGATGACTCCTGCCACCAGCATCAGGCCCAGTCCTACCAGGATGCCGGGAATCACACCGGCCATAAAGATCGCGGCAATGGAGACGATGCCGCCTGTGGCCAGGGAGTACACGATCATCACGTTGCTCGGCGGAATGAGCAGGCCAGTGGTGGCAGCCGTGACAGTCACGGCTGTGTTGAAATTCTTGTCGTAGCCGCGCTTGTTCATGAGCGGGATCATGAAGCCGCCCACACTGGAGACGGCAGCCGCCGCCGATCCGGAGATGGCACCAAAGAGCATGCAGGTCAGGATGTTCACAAAGGCCAGGCCCCCGCGAAAGCGCCCGACCATGACATTGGCAAAGTCGATCAGACGTCGGGCAATGCCGCCGTGGCCCATGAGCAGGCCGGAGAAGATGAAGAACGGGATGGCCAGCAGCGAGAAACTGTCGATGCCTGTGGCGATCTTGTGCGCCACAGCCACGAACGTAGGCAAATCCCCCATGGCCAGGATGGACAGCATGGCAGCAATGCCCATGCAAAAGGCCACAGGCACATTGACGACCAGCAAAATCAGAAAGGAGGCCACAAGGACCACAATGGGAAAACTCATGCGGCACCTCCTTGGGTAGGATTGTTGAGACGTTCAAAGAAACCCAGCAGGCTGTACAACACCAGAAAGGCACCGCTGATGGGTATGGCCAGATACACGTAGCCCATGGGGATTTTCAAGGCCACTGAAATCTGGTTCAGCTCAAGGGTGCGGGCCACCAGCCCAATGCCGCCGATGACCATGACCAGCAACGAAAACAGCGCCACCACAGCAAAGACGAACAGCTCGGTTTTGATGCGCACTTTATCATCCAATTTGCTCACAAAGTAGTCAATGCCCAGGTGAGCGCCGCGCCCCAGGGCCACGGCCGAGCCCAGCAGGGCGACCCAGATCAGAAGGAACGTGGCCAGTTCCTCAGTCCAACTACTGGGATCTCCCATGATAAAGCGGGTAAAGACCTGCCAGAGCACGTCAATGACCAGGACGGCCACGGACACCATGACCAGGACTTCGAGACATTTGTCCAGAATGTTTTTGAGTTTCGTCATGATTATTGGATCTCTACAATTTGGTTAATCAGTTTTCCGATGGCAGCGTCTTCGCGTTCATCACTGTTGTCACTGTTGGGATCTGCTTCCATGAATCGCTTCCAAATGGGCTGCACGGCGGCCTGGAAGAGCTTTTTGTCCGGATGGATGATGGTCACACCACCGTCTTCCACCACCTTCAGGGATTTTGCCTCTGCCTCGGTCCAGAGCTTGCGTCCATAGGTCACGGATTCATCCACCGCCTGCTGCAGCCAGGCCTGCTGCTGCGCTGTCAGGCCGGCCCAGATGTCGCGACTGATGACCAGCATGTCAGGCAGACGGACATGTTCGTCCAGGCTGTAGTATTTGCAGATTTCAAAGTGACGTGACGTGTCGAATGACGGGGGATTGTTCTCTGCGGCATCCACCACACCCTGATCCAGTGACGTATAAAGTTCGCCCCAGGAAATCGGGGTGGGCGAGCCGCCCATGGCCTTGACCATATTCATGGCCGTGACACTGTTCATCACGCGGACTTTCTTGCCGACAAGGTCTTCCGGGCTGTTGATGGGCTCCTTGGCGTAAAAGCTGCGTGCCCCGGCATCGTAGTAGCACAGTCCTCGCAGGCCCTTGGCTTCACCGGCGACCAGCAAATCTTTGCCTATGGGTCCCAAAGCGACCTTCCAGAAATGATCGCCGTCCCGGAACAGGTAGGGAACGCCAAACAGGCGAATGCGGGACACAAACGCTTCCATGGGCCCGGTGCTGGTCTTGGTCATGGCCAGGTAGCCCAGTTGGAGTGCCTCGATACATTCCTTTTCATTGCCCAACTGCTCGCTGGGAAAGATCTGGATCTTCAATTTGCCATCGGACAATTCCAGGGCTCGCCTGGCCAGAAACTCCATGGTCTTGTGCACGGGGTGCTGGGTGTTGAGGCCGTGCGCCAATTTGAGGATGCGGATATCCTTGTCCACCGCGCCCTGTGTAAAATAGGACACACCGGCCAGGATCAGGACAATCCCAATAAAAACAAACACGCCATTCTTCATGCAGGTCTCCTTTGAACCGACTACCGACTACCGGCAACTGATTACTGTGATTTTAATGTCATGGGGAAATAGGCCTTGGCATTGTTGAAACAGATATCCTTGACCATCTGACCGAGCCACGGCAGATCATTGGGCAGTTCGCCCTGGTCCACGTCCTGGCCGATGAGGTTGCAGAGGATTCTTCGGAAGTATTCGTGACGCGGGTACGACAGGAAACTTCGGGAGTCCGTGAGCATACCCACAAACCGGGACAGGAGTCCCAGGCTGGACAGGACCCGCATCTGGTCCTCCATGCCGTCCTTTTGATCCAGGAACCACCAGCCCGAACCGAGTTGCATCTTGCCTGCCACTGAGCCGTCCTGGAAATTGCCGATCATGGTGGCCAACAGTGCATTGTCCCTGGGATTGAGGTTGTACAGGATGGTCTTGGGCAACTGGTTGGTCTGGTCCAGGCGATCCAGGAAGCGGCTGAGCTTGTGTGCCACGTCAAAGTCACCGATGGAGTCAAAGCCCGTGTCCGGACCGAGTTGCCCGAACAGACGCGTGTTGTTGTTGCGAAGCGCGCCCATGTGGAGTTGCTGGACCCAGCCCCTGTCTGCATCCATGAGGGCGAACTCAACCATCATGGCGGATTTGAACAGGTCCTGTTCCGGCAGCGTGAGAGATTTACCCTGGCGGATCTGCACAAACAGGGCGTCGACCTGGGCCCGTGTGTAGTCTGCAGCGTGGGCCGTTTCCAGGCCGTGGTCACTGAGACGACAGCCGTGGTCGTGGAAGTATGTATGACGCACATGCAGGGCCTGCAAATAACTGGCAAAGTCCCTGATGTCCGTGTCCGTGAGTTCGGCGAGACGATCGATCCATGCATTGAGTGCCTCGACATTCTCAGCGGCCATGCCCCTGTCCGGACGCCAGGCCGTATGCACGGCAATGTCGAAGTCACTGGCTGCCAGGGCTGCGTGATGATTCAGACTGTCCAGGGGATCCTCTGTGGTGCAGGTCAGCGCGACATTCATGGACCGCATCAGGCCATGTACGGAATACTCGGATGTGTCGAGTTTTTCGTTGCACTGATCGTAAATGGCCCTGGCTGTTTTGGGACTGAGCAGGTCCGTGACGCCGAAGTAGCGTTTCAGCTCCAGATGGGTCCAGTGATACAAAGGATTACGCATGCAATACGGCACGGTGGCTGCCCACTGTTCAAACTTTTCCCAATCTGATGCGTCGCCCGTGCAAAAGCGTTCGTTGACACCATTGGTGCGCATGGCACGCCATTTATAGTGGTCACCATACAGCCATACCTGCGTGAGGTTTTCAAATCGCGTGTTGTTGGCAATGTCAGCCACGGGCAGGTGACAGTGGTAATCATAAATCGGCATGGCCCTGGCATAGTCATGATACAGGGTGCGAGCCGCGTCGCTGTGCAGCAGAAAATCGTCGCTCAAAAACTCTTTGGCCATAGTCATCTCAGCAAATAAAAAATCAACAGCGTGCCACGCACAGCAGACTAACGGAAATCCATCCATCCGTCAATGCCCGTCATGCGTGGCACACCGGTTAAAACCAGCTCTCAGCTTTCAGCCATCAGCTATCAGCTTAAAACTAAAAACTGAACACTGAAAACTGTCTACACCACATACGTGGACGCCGATGTATTGCCGCCGCGTCCGGTCCAGTTGGTGTGAAAGAATTCGCCCGCAGGTTTATCCACGCGTTCGTAGGTGTGCGCGCCGAAATAGTCACGCTGTGCCTGCAGGAGATTGGCAGGGAGTCTTTCACAGCGGTAGCCGTCATAGAAGGCCAGCGCCGCGCTCAGGGTGGGGACCGCAATGCCCAGATCTACAGCCGTCTTGATCACGCGACGCCAGGCTGCCTGAGCGTTTTCCACGGCCTCCTTGAAGAAGGGATCGAGCAGCAGATTGTCCAGCTGCGGATTCTTGTCATAGGCCTCCTTGATCTTGCCCAGGAAGGCGGATCGGATGATACAGCCGCCTCGCCACATCAGGGCAATGCCGCCGTAATTCAGATTCCATTTGTATTCAGCGGCTGCCGCACGCATGAGCTGATAGCCCTGCGCGTAGCTCACGATCTTGGAGGCATACAGGGCCTGACGCAGGTCATCGATCAATTGGTTTTTGCACCCTTCAAAGGTGCCCGTAGGACCATGGAGGACCTTGGAGGCAGCCACACGCTCGGCCTTCATGGCGGACAGGCAGCGTGCAAACACGGCCTCACCGATGAGGGTCAGGGGCATGCCCAGATCCAGGGCGGCAATGCCGGTCCACTTGCCTGTGCCTTTCTGGCCTGCCTTGTCCAGGATGAGATCCAGGACCTCTTTACCGTCCTCGTCTTTGTAGCCGAGGATGTCACGCGTGATTTCAATCAGATAGGAATCGAGTTCGCCCTGATTCCAGTCGGCCAGGACGTCATGCATTTCGTCATTGGTCAGGCCCAGACCGACCTTCATCATCTGGTAGGTTTCGCAGATCATCTGCATGTCACCATACTCGATGCCGTTGTGCACCATCTTGACAAAGTGACCGGCACCCCCTTCGCCCACCCAGTCACAGCAGGGTTCGCCCGAGTCTGTCTGGGCCGCGATTTTCTGGAAGATCGGCTTGACTGCAGGCCAGGCCTTGGGCGATCCGCCCGGCATGATCGACGGGCCGAGCAGGGCCCCTTCTTCGCCGCCGGACACGCCGGTACCGATATAGAGTTTGCCCTTGCTCTCCACGTACTCAGTCCGGCGAATCGTGTCCGGAAAGTGGGAATTTCCGCCGTCGATGATGATGTCCCCGTCATCCAGAAGGGGCAGGATCTGATCGATGAAGGCATCCACAGCGCCGCCCGCCTTGACCATGAGCATGACTTTGCGCGGGGTGGCCAGCGCATGGACAAAGTCTTCGATCGAGTGACAACCGAGGATGTGCTTGCCCTTGGCTCGTCCGTTCATGAAATCGTCGACCTTGGACACCGTGCGGTTGAAACAGGCCACTGTAAAGCCCTTGCTTTCCATGTTCAGGATGAGGTTTTCACCCATCACGGCAAGGCCGACCAAACCAATATCTGCTTTTGACATGACTCGTTGCTCCTTTGTGCAAATTGATTGTTTTGTTTTAATTGACTGAAGTTTTCAGAGGGTAATATTCAGTTTGAAAATGCGTTTTCTGAAAACTGCCTACTGAAAACTGAACACCACAGGACTTGTGCAAAAGGCCTGTCAGAATTTGTCTCTCCAGGACCAGAGCCCCATGCCGGGATTGGAGATGTAGAAGATCTCTTCCCCGCGGACCGTGTTGAAACCGTCCTTGAGGGTGGCTGGATTGTACTGCTGCTGCATGCCGTCGAGATCGGCAAACTGGAAGTTCACAGACTCGATTTCCTGCTGCGTGAGGTGACCCGGGCAATAGGTGATGCTGAAGCGTTCCTCCGATGATCCATGGATCAGGTGGGCGGCTGCGCTGAGATTGTTCTGAAGGTCATCATTCTCCCGGGTGAGTTCGAGCACGCGGTCCGTGCCCACGTACCCGTACTTTCGGATGAGACGGTCGATCTCAGGGTCTTCGCCGAATTCCTTGAGACCCGGAGCCAGCACAATGAGTTCACCGCCGTCCGCCATGGCCATGCGTGTCCGGTAGATGCTCTTGTTGCCCAGCCACGTGCTCTTGAACTCCTCCGGCTCCAGATAGACCACCACTTTTTTGAGTGGTGTGTCCAGCATCTTGAAGTTGACCTTGAGTGACAGGGCCGCTGCCAGGGTAAAGCACTCGATGTCATCGCCAATGAACAGGCCCCTGATCACCGGGCCGTTGTCCGTGGCGGCCACCACGGTCTGCACATACACAATGGGCAGGTCTGCGGCAAAGTGTTCGGACGCATAATTCAAGACCCTGCGCACCGGCGAGTCAGCGCGTCCCATGATGCGTTCCATGCCATAGACTGCACCCAGGAAGTGACTCTTGTTGATGCCCTCCGCACCGCCTGTGCCCACGAACACGTTCTTGTTGTAATTGGCCATGCCAATGACCTCGTGAGGCACGACCTGGCCGATAGACAGGATCAGATCAAAGCGTTTGTCTGTGAGCAGGGCGTTGACCTGGGCCGGCCAGGTGTAATCCAGTTTGCCTTCACTGACCTCGGAAATAAATTCCCCAGGCACAGTGCCCAGGGTGGCCAGGCTGTTGCGCCAGTCATGCACGCGGAACAGGTCCACAGGCACCTCACCGAACATGCGCCGGATCTCCGGTTCAGTCATGGCCACGTGCGTACCCAGGGCAGGCAGGATGTCTGTCATGCGATTCCCATAGTACTGCCATGCAAGCCGAGTCAGGTCTCCGGCCCGTGAATAGAATCGGGTAATGTCAGGCGGCAGGGCGAGTACCCTGTTCCGAGGCCCGAGCCTGTCCAGGGCCTCGGTCAAGCCCTGCTGCAAATCGTCCGGGGTCAGGCGATCGGTTTCACTGCCGCGTTGATAATATAGCATGGTTACTTCCACTCCAAGACTGGTTTTTCAGCCTTCAGCCTATAGCCTAATTACACCCCGCTGAATGCGCTGAAGCCGCCGTCTACAGGCACCACAATGCCGGTGACAAATTTGGCCGCGTCACTGAGCAGCCACTGAACTGTACCGACCAGTTCCTCTGGCGAGCCAAAGCGTCCCATGGGCGTGTGCTCAAGAATGGTCTTGCCTCGGGGTGTCAGGTCTCCGGTTTTCTCATTGGTGAGCAGGAAGCGATTCTGGTCCGTGAGGAAGAAACCCGGTGCCAGGGCATTGACGCGAATGTCGGCTGAATAGTTCTGGCACATATGCACGGCCAGCCACTGGGTAAAGTTGCTCACAGCTGCCTTGGCTGCAGAGTAGGCCGCTATTTTCGTCAGGGGGGTAAATGCATTCATGCTGGACACGTTCAGGATAATGCCCTGGCCGCGGTCTGCCATGTGCTTGCCAAAGACCTGAGACGGCATGACCGTACCCAGCAGGTTCAGGTCAAAGACCCAGCGAATGGCATCAGCCGGGATATCAAAGAATGACATGTCCGGGCCAGTGGTGGCTTCCTTTTTATTGCCGCCCGCTCCGTTGATCAGGACATCCACATGGCCCAGCGTATTGATGGCACATGCTGCGGCTTCTCTGATCTGGGCCTTGTCCAGCACATCAACCTCAATAGGAATCGCAAAACCACCGTCTGCTTCAATCGCGGTACACACCTCATGCGCTCGAAGTGAATCACGGTCAGCCACCGCGATCTTGGCGCCTGCCGCGGCCAGGGCTTTGGCCATGGAAGCACCCAGAACACCGGCTCCGCCAGTGATGACAATGGTTTTACCTTGAACACTGAACAATGAATCCATACTGTTTCCTTTAATAAGTCGCTACACCGTCATTATTGTGTTAGAACGAAGCAATGCTTAATTATTCCAGGGATTGGAACAATAATAGGAGTTCGCATCCCATACCTCAAGGGCATTTTCTGAATTTCTGCCCATCCTACAGAATCCATCAGAATTTGCAATCACTATTGAAATATCCTCTGATTCTGAATACCATGGCAATTTCTGTACGTATCAGGGCATAAGTATGAAATCAAGACCCATTGACTCAAAGCGAGCGGGTGAACGAAACGAACGTCTGATCTTGCGAGTTCTCAGACAGCAGGGCAGTCTGTCTCAAACGGAATTATGCAAGATGACAGGACTGGGCAGTTCTACGGCCAGTTCGATCGTGTCCAGACTGCGCGACAAAGGTCTGATCCTGGAGACTGAGGGGACCAGTCACAAACGCGGCCCAAAACCCGTGATCCTGCAGATCAATCCCCTGGGCCGTACGATCGTGGCTGTTGAAATCGACCCTGATTTTGTGACCCTAGGGTTGTTCGATTTTACCATTGAAGCCCGGGAAATACTGCGGGTCCCTTTGGGTGAAGCGCAACACGCGGACCAGGTCATTGAAGAGTTGGTCACGCATCTCACTGAGTTATTACAGAAGCACCACATTGCTCAGTCGCAGATCCTTGGCCTGGGCATTGCCTTGAGCGGGACCATCTCTCCAAACGGATGCGTGGTCCTGTCCAGTCCCATGGGCTGGAAGAACATCCCATTGAAAGCGCTTCTGAGTCAACGTATGTCATGCCCGGTGAGCCTGTTCAGTACGCGCGTCAGGCTGCTTGCTGAAATGGGCTATAATGACCATGCCGGATTTGACAATGTGCTCTATATTAACGTGGCCGACGGCGTGGGGTGCAGTATTACCATGGATGGCGTGCTCCTGCAGGGTGCCACCGGACGATGCGGAGAGGTCGGCCACATTGTCATGGATGAAAAGGGGCCAACATGCGGTTGCGGTCTTCGCGGATGCCTCGAGGCCTTTATCAGCGGACCTGCCATCGCAGACAGGATCGTTATGGATCTGTCTCAAGGGCAGGCGTCCTCTTTGAGACAGACTGTGAATGACCAGGACAATCACAAGAGCATTATCAACAAATGGGCCCAGGCCCTGTGTGTGCAGGATGTTTACGCCCATGCACTGCTTGAGGATTTCATAGGCTACCTCGGCAAGGCCATTGCCATGGCCGTGAACCTGTACGATCCCCAGCTCGTGATTCTGGCAGGCTATGTGAATGAAGCCTGTGCAGCCCATATTCAGCCGGCCCTGGAACAGGCCATCGGCGTGAATGTATACAACAGTGATTCGCGTACCATTCAGGTGCAGCAGGCCCGTGTGGGCAAGCAGTCTCTGATCATTGGTACTGCCATGGCCGTGTGGCAGCAGGGTGTGGG
>JAIPFM010000125.1 GCA_021736645.1 Phycisphaerae bacterium
CCAGTTCCACATCGCCGAACACGCTCCACGCAGTGCCGTCCACGGAGGTCTCAATCGTGACATCCCTGGCCCCCACGCCCAGGAAGGGCTCCATGCTCTGGTTGTTGTTCCAGACTTTCATACCGTACAGCTTGTAGACCGCATCGAACTCATATTGAATCGAGATATTGGGATCTGTGTTGGCACTGAGCCACATGGCATCCACATTCATGGAATGCTGTGACTGCGCGTTCAGGCCTGATCCGTTGATCGTATTGGTGGCCGTGGCATAGGGTATGCCTGTACTGGAGGCCGTGGCCGTGATACTGGTCCCTGGAATGGTATAGTACTCAGGCTCTACCTCAAAACTCCATATCTTGCCTTTAAAGACGGTTTTGTCGGGTGTGGCATTGACCTCATCCACACGCCAGTAATAGGTGGCGCCCAGCTCCAGGCGATCCAGTGCCAGAGAATTGGCGTCTTGGCCGAGGCTGCTGATCACATTGGCTGTATTGGCCGCGTGCGCATCGTTGACATCAGTAAATGTGGTGCCCAGATAGACATTGTGCGTCCCAGCCATGGGATCCGGCTTCCAGCTCAACACCGTGCCATCGCGTGCGACGTCCGTATCACCGGTGGCCGGACTGGGATTGGAGGCTGCGATCACACCGAGAAAATCAGGGGCGACATAGTCGCCTTCGTAAAACCTGATACCATCCACCCAGAAATCACCCGCAATATATCCGATATGGAATGTGAGGGCTGCAGGTGTCACATTGGCAGTAAAGTCAGGTGTGGTTATGCTGTATTCCACCCATTCTTCTGTGAAGGTTATTTGTTGACTGCCATAGCCTGTATAGGGATCTTGATCAAGCTCCGGCTTGAAATTGACATTGTTGTCTCCGCTCTTGGATTTGAAAAAGGCAGACAGGGTATAGTGCTTGCCCTGCTCAAAGGTGTAGCCCCCATACTTTAGACCCACGTCCCAGAAATTGGCACCTGCGGCAGATACTGACACGTACAGGCACTGGTTGCCCTCGATGGGAGAGTCAGGTACGGCTGCACCTGTCAATTCTGTCACGACCTCGAGGGTGGCAGCCCCATATGACGTGATGGGATCCTGAGTGCCGCTTTCGAATCCACCATTCTCAACGAGGTTTTCGACTTGCTGGGCCTGACATATGCCCAGTCCCATGGACAACATAAAGATGATACCTGATATCCAGACTGTTCGATTCTTCATAATACCTGTCTCCTTCTTTAACGTTCAGTGACTAGTCATTCTTTATATTACCTATATTAACCTTTGTTTAACTTCGTGTTTCAAAGCACAATTTCTTCACAATTTCTTGCGTAAATGGGTGGTCAACGACAACCCTGACTGAAAAAAGAATGATAATGGCGTCTGGGGTGGCGCGTCGGTCATGAAAAAGATGATTCCTTCCTTGCCTTTATGCCACAATGCGGCGCAGCATCAAAACCCAAAATACACCAATGAATAGTTGGGGATTACAAGGTGACGACGGATCTGCTTCCTGAGACCGACACAAACTTTTATGAAACAGTGAGTAACACCCTTCATCCACTTCACACACAGACAGATCAATCCAGCTGAATCATCGTGGCCCAGAAACAGCCGGAGAATCTGTCAAACACTTCATTCACGTTGTACCTATATTGATACTAATTACCGGCTTCTAATGCAATGGAAAACTGAATGATATCGGACGATCCGAACGGGCCGTGAGACTCTGGCCAGCATAAAATAAAGCGGCCCCGGAAAATCAGGGCCGCTTGCAGATTCTCAATGACTTGAGCCTTAACAGGCATTTAATTCGCGGGTAGCCCGGCCTCAACACGCATTTCTCCTGCGGACAAGGGACGGTTGTACAGCTTGACCTCATCAATCGCCCCGTTGAATGGGTTGCCGCCGTTCGCTTCGCACGCACCAAACTGGAGGGCCGATCCAGTGTCTGAACCAAACGAGAATGCGCCTGATCCGACTTCATCGCCACCCATGTAGACACGTGCGGTACTTCCATTGAAACTTACGCCCACATGGGCCCATTCGTCAATGGGAAGCACCTGGCCGGGATATACGCCTCCGGCGGTCTGCGCGAAACCGACCTGACCGGAGTCCCTGTTGGCCTCGATCTGCCACATCATGTCTGTTTCAGACCAGGTGTTGCGCTTGCCGATCAGGCCCTGGTAGAAACTGGTCAGGCCCTGCCACCTGGCCCAAAGAGACACGGACATTCGACCGGTCCCGTCGGAGGGATTAAACGTGCCCAGGTCCACATATTGGCTGCCTGTCCCGTCGAACAAAAGGGCCATGCCGTCAAACCCCGCCACATACACGGGATCACCCACGGTCATGCCGTCATGGCCATTGCCGGAGACATCATCGGTATTGTTCTCCAGGCTGTACCAGGCAGAGATCAGTGCCGGGGCCTCACGATAAAGGGTAATGTCATCCACGAGGATCATGCCTGCACCCACGCCTTCCACACCAATGCTCAGGCTGGTGATAGCCGAAACGTTGGTGCCCAGAGACGCCAGATCAATACTCCACACATGCCAGTCCGCGACCTTGAGGTCGGCACTGTTCTCATAAGTCACCTTCTTGCCGTTGATCTGGGCATACACAGTGGTACCTGTGTTGTTGGGATCACCGTAGAAACTGATGGACAGTGTCTGAATGCCGTATAGGCTCCAGTCCTGCGGTGTTGTCCAGTGGCGATCCATCTGGGATGCTGAAGAGGCCGTGTTGCTGTAGTAGAAAGGCAGAGACTGGCTTCCGCCTGCGGCAGTATCCATTTCCATGATGTCGCCATCGAAGTGAGGACTGCTGGGCCCCCAGATGTCATGGCCCACGCCCGCCCCTGTGCCATTGCCGTCATATTTTTCAGGGAAGAACTCATCCGCTGAGTAGCCATAGCCGTCCAGCCAGGTCTGGAACGGACGGTTTGGACTTAGATTGCCGTACCTTTCAAAATCATCCACAACCAGGGCCGAAGGGATACTCAAACTCCACACAGGACCTGCCCAGACCGCGGGGGTTTCAGCCTCGTTGACTTCATCCACACGCCAGTAATAGGTCTTGCCCAGTTGAGGATCAAGGGAGGTCAGGTCCAGGCTGCTGGTGCCCGAAGTCACGGACGGGGCTGCGCCATTGATGACTGCCGTATCCTCGGTTGATGCATAGATCACGTGCTGGTCTGCATCACGGCCTGCACGCCATTTCAGAAGGGTGTTTGGAAGAATGTCCGTTGACCCTGATGCGGGCACGGGTTGACGGGCTCGGACTGGAATACCGTAGAACTGCAGTTCGGCCAAACCGTACTGCGCGAGCAGACCGCCCCAACTGCTCTGGATGTTGAGTCTGACGAATTTGGCCTGGACCAGGCCGAAGTCAATGACCTGAGGCGTGTTATACCCTGCCAGGCCTGGGCCTCGATCGAGTTGAGTCGGTTCTGCCAGGGTTGTCCATTCTACACCATCGATTGAGTATTCAATGCTGACATCCTTGACGCCCCAGCCAATAAATGGCTCTGATGCGTGGTTGGAGTTCCAGATCAACATCTGATCGAGTTTCTCTGTGCGGTCAAACTCGACCATCAGCCACGGATCCAAATCAGGTGAGTTACTGAGCCACATGGCTTCAGGGGCCGTGGAGTGCGTCATGCCATCGAGACCAGAACCATCAACGGTCATGGCAGGTGTATTCTGTTTGGAATAGCTTGACGCAGTGGCCTTGGTCACATCAATGGGTATCCTGACCGAATAGGGTTCTGCCGTAAAACTCCAAACGGTTCCTTTGGACACTGTAAAGTCGGGGGCCCCATTGACCTCGTCCACACGCCAGTAATAGGTTTCATTGAATTGCAGAAGTTCCTCCGGATCATACTCCGTGACTGTGAGTCCCAAAGCAGCCTCACCTTCGGCAGGTGCAGCACCATCCGCGGCCTCGACATCCTCCCGAGTCCTGCCAAAGTAGACATTGTGGGTCGCTGCCAGTTCACCAGATGCCCACCTGAGAGTAATGTCTCTGGGTACGTCGCCGGCTGCATCTGCCGGCACAGGCGCAAAGGCAGAGATGACATCCCCTGTCATGGCCTTGATCAGCTCCTCAGGTGACAGCGCATGGTTATAGAACCGAACCTCATCCATGATCCCGACAAAGGATTCAGTGTTCGTGGAATCCACACAGCCGATCGAGACCGGGGTATCGTCCGCCGTGTCTATAAAACTGACATTCCCAGTGGACACTGATTCGCCATTGATGTACTGCGTGGCGGGTCCGTTGTCCCAGGTCAATGCCACGTGGATCCACTCGCCTGCGTAGGGGACCAGCAGTGTATTGCCCCAGCCAAAAGACCCGGTGCCTCCGCCATTGGCACTGTCAGCCCGAAACAGGAAATCGCCGGCCGGGTTGGTCTGCCAGAACCATTTGACGCCGGTGCCAGGATCCCAGCCCAGACGTTTGCCGATGATGCCCTGCTGACCAATACTGTGGCCCAGTCCCTGCCAGTTGATCCAGGCGGCCAGGGTCATGGCATTGGTGCCTGCCGAGGGATCGATAGGGCCGATCACGATTCTGTCGCCGGCCGTGTCGAACTCTACGCCACCGCCTTGGTAGCCTTGAACCCACGCCACACCAGCGGCCAGCGTGCCGTCATTGCCATTGCCTGTGGCATCTGCGGTGGTTGTGCCTTCCCCCTCATTGAAGGGGTAGTAGGCGATTAACTCTGCCATCGCAGGACTGGCAGCCAGGCCTGTGATAAGGAACATGCATGCCAAACACATCAGATGACGACTCATGACGGACCTCCTTCAATAATAAAGTTAGAAGCGGTACAACACTGTGATCATGGCTGAATGGGCTGTTGCCAAGCACCCGGTCCATTCGTGAAACACCTCTTTCAGGCGGTAATGAAGCCTGGAGTCAAGCTGAAGGTCACATGTTTGCTGGCCGTATTGTCCTCCCAGAAGACGAATCCATGGGAAGAAAAAATATAAAAACCAGGCCTTCAACCTCTCTTTTTAGAAAAAAAATCTAGACCCCAAGCCGAAATTCGGTGGGGAATTCATCACCCGCTGCACACCGAAAAATTCAAGCCCGTTACACAAGAATCACCCAAAAAAACAGGAAGCACCTGTCAGACACACAATTTACGTAGTATATATAGTAATACTCATTATCCGTGTCTAATGCAATGGTAATTTTGTGCCGACACGGCCATGCGAGTCAAATCCCGGGGATGCCGCGGGTCACAGTCAAGACACCCGGAAAAAAGTCCTGGGATTCAGAACTCTGGACGCGGCTCAGTGGGCGGAGTATAATGGCATGCCCATTTGATTTTTTTTGAAAAAGGACTGGATTGTATGGGCAAGAAACAGGTACGGGCTATTTTTCCCGGGTCATTTGATCCGATTACGAACGGTCATCTGGATGTGATTCAGCGGGCTGTGGGTCTCTTCGATGAGGTGATTGTGGCTGTGGGGCGGAGTCCGCACAAGAATCAGTTGTTTTCACCCTCAGAGTGTGTGACCATGATTGAGGAGTTGATCAAGGATATGCCGGGTGTGTCTGTGGAGAGTTTTGATGGTCTGATGGTGGAATATGCGGCAACACGCGGTGCGACTCTCGTCTTGAGGGGCCTGCGTAGTCTGACGGACGTTCAGTATGAGTTTCAGCTGGCCATGACCAATCGGGCAGTGGCCGGGATTGAGACCCTCTTTGTCATGACCAGCGAAAAATACGGATTTGTCAGTTCCACATTGATTCGGGAGGTGGCGTCTCTGGGAGGCGATCTGTCGAATTTGATTCCTGAGAACGTGCAGACCCGGCTCAAAGAACGTTTCGGTCGTTAGCCAGGACTGTTTGGATTCGTATTATGAGTCTTTAAGGCGACAGAGAGCTTGGGCTCGTTTTTGGAATCGGCTACAGTGGGGTATGGGTTTGGACGATGAATGAGGTAAAGACAACTGGATTTAATTCATCGAAGATTGAGGATCACTATGCAGTGTCAGATTTGTCATAAAAAGACGGCCACCATTCACCTGACCGAGATTTCTAATGGAATACGCACTGAAGTGCATTTTTGTGAGCTGTGCGCTGTGCAGCAGGGTGTGTCTGCAGCTGGCCAGATTTCTGTGAATGAGCTGCTCAGTAATCTTCTGGCCTCTCAACCGTCTGATGAAGAACTCACGGGTGGGCGTACAGACATCACCTGTCCTCATTGCGGTATGTCCCTTCAGAAATTTCAGAAGCATGGGGTGTTGGGGTGTCCCAATGACTATGTGGTATTTGAAAAGGCCTTGCTGCCTTTGATTGAAAAGGCCCACAGCGGCAAGACCCGTCATTGCGGCAAGGTGCCGTCCAGGGTGCCTGCTGAAACCAAGCAGAAAATAGAGTATTCAAGCCTGAAAGAGCAGTTGAAGTCTGCCATCCAACAGGAAGATTACGAAGCAGCAGCCAAACTTCACCAAAAGATCAATCAATTGGAACAGGCAAACTGACGTGACAGCACGAGGCGATTTCCAGGTGACTATGAAACTTACGGACATCAGCAGCGACATTAATGAGTGGTTCAGCGGGGCTGGCCCCATGTCGGACATTGTGATGTCATCACGCATCCGACTGGCCAGGAATCTGGCGGGTCAGAAATTTGTGAGTTGTTGCTCGAATGAAGAAAAATCCGGAATACTGGACACACTTCGCGAAGTGTTGCTGTCTCTTGATATTCAGGATGATCTCTACTACTTCAGTGTGGATCAGACGTCTGATTTGAGTCGTGATTTCCTGGTGGAGCGGCACCTCATCAGTCGCCACCATGCAGCCGCCAAGGGTCCCAGGGGTGTGGTGATTGCCAAGGGTGAGCATTTTACAGGCATGATCAATGAAGAAGATCACCTGCGCATCCAGGTGCTCAAACCCGGGTGTCAGCTCAAGGAATGTCTTCAATTGATTGACCGTATTGACACGATGATTGAGCAGCAGGTGGAGTATGCATTTTGTCCCCAGTACGGCTATTTAACGGCTTGCCCCACCAATCTCGGGAGCGGCGCTCGTATTTCCTTGATGCTCCATCTACCCGCCTTAAAGATCACAGGTCACATTGCCAGGTTTCTCAATGCAGCCAAAGACATGAATCTGGCGGTACGAGGATTGTTTGGTGAAGGCACAGAAGCCACCAGCGACCTCTATCAGATGTCCAATCAGGTGACTTTGGGGGTGTCGGAGGCCTCTATCATCAGAGAATTTGAAGGCAAGATCATTCCCCAGGTTGTAGATTACGAGAAGGCTGCGCGCCGGGAGCTTTTGGACAAGCAGTCCGATCTTCTGAATGACAAGATCTCCAGGGCCATGGCTTTGCTGCAGAATGCCCATTTGATCAGTTCTCAAGAGGCGCTCACTCTGCTCAGTCATCTGCGATTGGGTGTGAGTATGAAGGAGCATTTTGGAGCCTCCACACCTGCTGTGGACAAGCTGTATGGACTGTTTCACGCTGACGGCAATGCGCCCATCAATCCCAGGGCCATTATCAACCGTTTGTTTATGCTGACCTTGCCGGCCCATTTGCAGATCAACAGCGGCAAAGCGATCGAACCTCAAAATCGGGATTCTCTGAGGGCACAAATCATCAAGTCGAGTCTGGGGTAAATTTCCGGACGTGCCATTTCAATGGATTGTCTCTCTCTGTGATCTGCCAAAATGGCACAAGGGCGTCGTGCCCTGGGATGTGTCAGGTTTAACCATATCTCTGTAAGGTATTTCTTAATATGGCCTTACAACCTTTCAAGTCAATTGAATTGGCTTTTGGCACACTATTTGCTTTTAATACCACTGAATTGAATTTTCTCTGGGCAAATAGCATGAAAGCCAGACCAGTGAAGAGACAGAGCCTAACCTAGATGCGAAAGGAAAAGAGTTATGGCTAAGATTATTGGAATAGATTTGGGTACTACCAATTCAGTTGTGGCTGTGATGGAAGGCTCTGCACCTAAAGTGTTGGTGAATTCCTCCGGCTCTAGGCTAACTCCCTCTGTGGTGGGCTTTACGGATAAGGGAGAGCGGTTGGTTGGGCAGATTGCCAGACACCAGCAGGTCACAAATCCTGAAAACACCGTGTTTTCCGTGAAGCGTTTCATGGGCCGAAGACATCAGGAAGTCGGGTCTGAAGAAAAAATTGTGCCGTATAAGATTACCGGTGCATCCAGCGAACTGGTCAAGATCGACATCCGCGGCAAGGAATACACGCCGCCGGAGATTGCGGCCATGGTGCTGCAGGATCTGAAGAAGACGGCTGAAGACTATCTCGGGGAAACCGTGACCAAGGCGGTCATTACAGTGCCCGCCTATTTCAACGACGCGCAGCGTCAGGCCACCAAGGATGCGGGCAAGATTGCCGGGCTGGAAGTGGAGCGTATCATCAACGAACCCACGGCCGCGGCTCTGGCCTATGGTCTGGAAAAGAAGAAAAACGAAAAGGTGGCCGTGTTTGACTTTGGTGGCGGCACATTTGACGTGTCCATCCTCGATATCGGCGACAATGTGTTTGAAGTGCTGAGCACGAATGGTGACACCCACCTGGGTGGTGACGACGTGGATGCCATTTTAATCAATTATCTGGCGGATGAGTTCCAGAAGACTGAAGGCATTGATCTTCGAAGTGATGCCATGGCTCACCAGCGCCTCAAAGAGGCGGCTGAAAAGGCCAAGTGCGAACTCAGTATTCAGCTTGAGTCCACGGTGAACCTGCCGTTTATCACGGCCGATGCCTCAGGCCCCAAGCACCTTCAGATCACGCTCTCTCGCAGCAAATTCGAGTCTCTGTGTGACAGCCTGCTGGAAAGGCTGCGTCAGCCGTGCCTCAAGGCCCTGGAGGATGCGAAATTGAAATCCAGCGAGATTGCCGAAATTCTTCTGGTGGGCGGCTCGACCCGTATTCCCAAGGTTCAGGAAATTGCCAAGAGCATCTTCAATAAGGAGCCGAACCGGAGTATCAATCCTGATGAAGTGGTGGCCCTGGGCGCTGCGATTCAGGGGGCCGTGCTGGCCGGTGATGCTGGGGTGAAAGACATCCTGCTGCTGGACGTGACACCACTGTCCCTGGGTGTGGAAACACTGGGCGGTGTGATGACCAAGCTGATCGAACGCAATACCACGATTCCGTCCAGCAAGAAAGAAGTCTTCTCCACGGCGGCGGACAGTCAGACCTCTGTGGATATCCACGTGTTGCAGGGCGAACGCGAATTTGCCCGTGACAACCGAACCCTGGGACGTTTTCAACTCACAGACATTCCGCCCTCACCGCGCGGCGTGCCTCAGATTGAAGTGGCCTTTGATATCGATGCCAATGGTATCTTGAATGTGTCAGCCAAGGACTTGGGCACCGGCAAGCAGCAGTCCATTGAGATCAAGTCCAGCTCCGGTCTGAGTGACGAAGAAGTGAAGAAGATGACACTGGACGCAGAAGCCAACGCAGAAAATGACAAGAAGAAGAGGGAACTGGTGGACCTCAAGAATCAGGCCGATCAGATCGTGTACTCCACGGAGAAAACCCTCAAAGAGCATGGCGATAAGGTCTCCTCTGAAACACGGGGCAACATCGAAAATGCCATGAACAACCTGAAAGAGGCACTCAAGGGCGACAACGCCGATGCCATCAAGAAGGCCATGGAAAACCTCAGCACTGCAGGTCAGGAATTGGGTAAGGTCCTGTATGAAGAGGCTGCCAAGAAACAGGCTGCATCTGGTCAGGCAGAGCCGCAAGCCGCCCCGACCGGAGCAGGCGCTGCATCTCAGGCCGAAGGCCCGACCAGCAAGCCGGGCGGCGACGATGTGATCGACGCCGAATTTGAGGCCAAAGACTAAACGGCTAAAACTCCAAAAACTAAATAGCATGTTGAAAAAGGGTTGGACTCTTCAGAGACCAACCCTTTTTCGCTTTCTGTTTTCGGCTTGGTTCATAACTGGGGTTTATTGTGTAACACGAGATGTATAAAGATGAACATCCAATATCCAACACGGAATATCCAATGTTCAACATAAAGACAAGGCAGCGCAGCGACTTCCGCCCTTGGCCATTGATCATGCCTTGTTGGATATTGGATATTCGAGTATAGCAATAATTACCCGGAATTGAACCAGGCCGTGTTTTCTGGTGACCTGTCAATGGCCTACAAACGACCGCCGGGTCTGATCCTCTGGGCCCTGAGTTTGACGGCATACCGTTGTTCGACCTGACCGAATACACCGATCCCGATTCGAAGAATTTCAAAGTCTACGGTTTGTCCCTCGCTGACTTTTTCCATTTCCAGAGAAAATTCCGTGAGGTTGCGAACCGTGTTCTGGTGCACGCGCAGGATGAGGTCGCCGGGTTTGAGGCCGGTTCTGTGGGCCTGGCCCTGGGGCCGGACCTGGGTGACGATCAATACGGGATACGCACTTTCAAAGTTGAATCGCTGCGCCAGCGTATCGGTGAGTTCTGACACGGACATCTGGAAGAAGTCTTCGGCCAGGGCCTTGCCGTCCGGAATGGGGCGGGGGGCCAGGGTCAAGGTGGCTGTTTGGGTGACGAGCAGCGCCTCTGTGGGCTGTACATAGTCCACTGTCATGGGCTCGCCTACAGCCTTGTTGATCATCTGCACGTAGAAATCAATCATGCTGGTCAGGGGTTTGCCGTCCAAACGAAGGAGCAGGTCGCCATGACGAATCCCATGCTGATCCGCGGGACTCAATGGGGTCACACTCTCCACCAGAAGACCCCTGTAGCCTTTGACGGTTTTGAGGCGTCCAATGGAAAGGCCCAGTCTGACCCGCCTCAACTGCTCCGGCATGAGCATGTGGCTGATATTGTTGACCAGGGTGTCTACAGGGATCGCAAAGCCGATGTTCTGGGCGTCCGCCTTGATGGCCGTGTTGATGCCAATCAGATCGCCGATGATATTGAGCAGGGGACCGCCGCTGTTGCCCGGGTTAATCGACGCATCCGTCTGGATCAGGCCTCGAAGCCAGAAGTCATCTGAGACCTGGATGTCACGTGATAACGCACTGATGACACCGCTGGTCAGTGTGTTGGAATAGCCGTACGGATTGCCAATGGCGATCACAGACTCACCGATCATAAGGTCGTGACTCTTGCCCAGACGCACGGCATGCAAGGGGTGGTCTGTTTCAACGGCCAGCACGGCCAGATCTCTGCTGCTGTCTTCATTCACCACCCTGGCCTCGTACTCCCGGCCGTCACTGAATATGGCCTTGATTTTGTCCGTGCCTTGGACCACATGCGCATTGGTGACAATATATCCATTGGGGTGCACCACAAATCCTGAACCCAGGACCGGGATTTTTTGCTGAAAGGCGGGGCCGCCCAGATCAAAGAGGCTGGGCAGGTCAAACCCCGGCCACGCCGAGGTGGTGACGACACGCTGGCCCGAGATGTTCACCACGGCCTCATGACAGGTCTCATAGGCCTTGACAATGGGTGTTCTTCGCAGGGCAAGATTTGGGTCCTGAGCCGGCCTGGCCACTGTGCAGCACAGGCAGGTAAAGAGCAGACCTATTCCGAGCACGTGTGTTCTCATTGGGTAGACCTCCATTGCCGCTTCTTGTCCCACACCACGCCGTACTAGGGACGGCTGAGGCACCTCACGCTCATCTTGCGTCGTGTCTGATGTAGCGTTTGCCAGTTGAGGAACGATGGCTGCTCTGAGACCGATCTGCGCGATTCCCGTCAGCGCGATTGCCATCTGCACGATTCCCGTTGACCTGAGGGGTGCGCCGGGCATAGGCTCGAGGCCGCGGTCCTCTGGACGGCAGATCTCTGATTTCAAATCGACTGGGGCGTTTCTTTTGGGGTGTGAACCGCTTGGGCTTGTGCCTCTTGTGGTACACCTCCAGAGCGCTCTTGCAGATTTCTGCGGTGACAGGATCGTCCCCTTGGGCCCCCTCTTCAATGAGGGCCAAACCCTGTTTGGACATGCGACCGCGCATTTTTCTGAGACCATAGGTGGCTGCATTCTTGGTTCGCTTAGACTTACTGAGTAGGAGGGCTTCTTTTAAAATATCAAAGCCATCTTCCTGCAACCATGACAGATTAAATGCAGTTTGCCTCGCCACTGTGGTGTTGGATGAATGGAGTTGCTCGCGTAGATTCTCCAGCAACTCAATGGCAGCTTCATCCTTTTCGCGGCCGGATATTTTTCTTTTTCCAAGCTTCATGCTGATACCTCACCCAAATCTATCGCTTAAATTGGTATCTCCTCAAAACAATACCAACTATGTATTTGTGTTTAATGACATCCCCAATCAGACCATGGCCCAATCCGTTGGAAGATCTGTAAAACCCTCTATGGTTTATAGTTTGATGCGTAAACACTATTGTGTCAATAGGTTTATGCTGTATATTCATAAAGGTTTTCTAAAAACAAGGCTTACTCGCAACTAAATATCCTATGTTAACATGAAGATTACGCAATAGAATACCGTGTTGTTTGGATTAAAGGTTTGAATTAGTAAAATAAAGGATTTGCCTCGTGTTCAAGAAAAAGGCAGTGGTTTTGCTGAGCGGCGGATTGGATTCCGCAACCACGTTGGCCATGGCGCGTCAACAGGGATTTGAGTGTTATGCCTTGACCTGTGTGTATGGCCAGCGCCATGGCGTGGAGGTTGAAAGTGCGAGAAGGGTGGCCCAGGCCCTGGGTGTGCAATCGCACCAACAAATTGCCATTGATTTGAGCCTGTTTGGCGGGTCTGCACTCACAGATTCTGATGTGCCGGTCCCCAGAGACCGCTCCCCTGAAGCCATGTCCGAGAAGATTCCAGTGACGTATGTACCTGCACGCAATACCGTGTTTTTGAGTCTGGCCCTGGCCTGGGCCGAGGCATTGGGGGCCTATGATTTGTTTATCGGGGTCAATGCCATGGATTACAGTGGGTATCCCGATTGCCGTCCGGCATTTATTGAGGCCTTTGAGCGTACTGCCAACCTGGCCACTGCCGCAGCCGTTGAAGGCAAGGGGACCTTTCACATCCACACACCCATTATTGCCATGACAAAATCGCAGATCATCCTGGAGGGTATGCAATTGGGTCTGGACTATGGCCTCACACACAGCTGCTATGATCCGGACGAACAGGGACGCAGTTGCGGGCACTGTGATTCCTGCCAATTGCGGCTCAGGGGATTTGACCAGGCAGGCCTGACAGATCCTGCAGCGTATCAGGATCAATGAGATCCAACTTTGATTTGTAAATTGTGTTAACCTTTGATCTCGGATCGTTTTTCGTGTATAAAACACCCCTTTAAATAATAACACTCTATCTGTCAGTGAGGAGTTGTCGCGTGAAACGTATTTTTGTGGTTGTTGTGGTGTTGTGCAGCGTTTGGATCCTGCCTGTGCAGGCAAGTCTCAGGACCCGTATCAATGCGATCATACAGTCCAAGGACAAGATCCGTTTTGGCATACGCATTCTGGAGGCTCGCACAGGTCGGGCCGTGTATTCGCACAATGACAAAACGCCTTTGATCCCAGCCTCCAACATGAAGATTGTGACCTCTGCAGCGGCACTGCATTTTCTGGGCGCTGATTTCAACTATATCACGCGAGTTGGAATGGTGGGGCATACGCTGGTGGTGATTGGCAGCGGTGATCCATTGTTGGGGGATCAGAGCACGGATCAGGCCCTGGGTCGGTCTGAGGGGTGGCTTTTTGAAGACCTGGCTTCTTTGCTGCAAAATGCCCAGATAGAGCGTCTGGACAGTGTGATTGTGGACAGCACCGTGTTTGATGATGAGCGTGTGCATCCCAGTTGGCCTGCTGCGGAGCTGAATCGCGATTATTCCTGTGAAGTGTGCGGGATTAACTACAATGGCAATGCCATCAGCATGAAGGTGACCAAACAGGGGAATCGTGTGGACGTGGGCATCGAGCCCCAGACCTCCTTTGTGACCATCAGAAATGAGGTGCGTCCGATTGCGTCGGGCAGCGGTGCTGTGGGCGCGTATCGTAATCCTGGCTCGTCCAATGTGCTGACCGTCAAGGGCCGGTGTCGCAAGCAGCAGGGGCCGTTTAATGTGGCCATAGAAAAACCTGCCGCTTTTTTGGGGTATCTATTGGCTGAGCAGCTGGGTGCACGGGGTATTGAATGCAGCGGCCAACTCCTGGAAATGGCCTTTGTACCGGATAAAACGTACAGGCCTCTGGCCAGTTACAAAACGCCCTTGACCCTGTGCCTCAAGAGATGCAACACGGACAGCTTTAACCTGGCCGCCGAATGTCTGGCCAAGACCATCGGAGCCCAGGCCAATGGGGGGCGCAATGGCAGTTGGGCCATGGCCCGCAAACGCATAGGTCAGTATCTGGAGGGATTGGGCCTGGACCCTGACGAGTATGTCCTGGATGATGCCAGCGGTCTGAGTCGAGAAAATCGCCTCAGCGCACGGGTGTTGAGTACCGTGCTTTATTCCGTGTATACCAGCGCAAACTGGTCCCTCTACAAGGACACCTTTGCGGTGGGTGGCGTGGAGGGGACCCTTGACGATGATTTTCGTCAGGCACGCTACAAGGCCAGGATATTGGGGAAAACCGGTTATATCAACCGGGTGAGAGCATTTTCCGGAGTCTGTCAAACAGATCAGGGTGATTATTTATTTTCGATTCTGGCCAACGACGCCAACAGCATCAAGACCCTGGTCAATCAAATTGCCAAGGCAGTGATGGACGAATATCGACAAGAGTGATCTGCCGGAGCCATGGCTATTTTTCAAAAAATTTGTCTGTCAGTCCTCACAAAACAAGTATAATACGCGTTTTGTATGTGAGCTGATTAAACTCGAAACTCCAGACTCTGGACGCCAGATTCTGGGCTGATACCTTAAGGAGTACACAATGTCTGGTCATTCCCATTGGGCTGGAATAAAACATAAAAAGGCGGCCAACGATGCCAAGCGGGGCAAGGTCTGGAGCAAGGTCGCGCGTATGATTATTGTGGCGGCGCGGGCCGGAGGCGGCGATCCGGGTATGAATTTGACCCTGCGATACGCCATTGAGAAGGCCAAGGCTGCCAACATGCCGAAAGACACCATTGAAAAGGCCATCAAAAAGGGCACGGGTGATCTGGCCGGCGTGAGTTACGAGGAAATCACGTATGAAGGCTATGGCCCCAGCGGCGTGGCTGTGATGGTCGAGACGCTCACAGACAATCGAAACAGAACCGCCCCGGAAATGAAAAAGATCTTTGAGCGCAGCGGCGGTTCCATGGGCACCAGCGGTTGTGTGGGGTGGATGTTCAAGAAAAAGGGCGTGATCTGTGTGAGCCAGGACAAGGCGGACGAAGACGAGCTCATGGATCTGGCTCTGGGTGCCGGTGCGGACGACATGCAGACCAGTGATGGTGTCTACGAAATTACCTGTGCCCCCAGTGCGTATGATGCCCTGGTCAAGGCATTGAGGGACAAGGATATCCCCACGGAGGTCTCAGAACTTTCCATGGTGCCGGATACGACCGTGGCAGTGACAGACAAGAATACTGCACGTAAGATCTTCAACCTGATGGAGGCGCTGGACGACCACGAAGATGTACAGAATGTGTCTGCTAATTTTGACATGGCCGACGGCCTGTTGGACGACATGTAAAGCAGTGACATAGAACATGTGATACGCGCCTCACAACCTGACCGTTTTGGGGAGCGTTTTTTTTCCCCCGTGACAGGTAGACGGCATGGTGCCAAGACAAGAACAAAGCCCTGGTTATGAGTGAATCACAGGTCAATAATCCGCTGCACGGCATTACCCTGGAGAAGATTGTCGCCAGTCTGGTTGACCATTACGGCTGGAGCGAGTTGCACAATCGCATCAAGATTCGTTGTTTCAGTCATGATCCCTCTGTCAACTCCAGTCTGAAATTTCTGCGCAAGACGCCTTGGGCCAGGAAAAAAGTGGAAGACCTGTATATCTTCACGCAAAAGAGGGCCTGTCAATAACGGCAAGCGAGGCACACAGACACGGCTTTCTGATGCCTGATCTCTGGCGTGACACCCAGATATAAAAACACCTTTAGGAAGAAATTCAATGAGTACCACAGAGGCAACCCCCCATGCGGATATAAAATTCAGAATTGCCACAATTGATGATCTGTCTGCTATTTTTCACCTCGGCGAACGGCTGTTCACATCACAGGAGTCCTCGAATCTCTATCGGACATGGGACGAATATGAAGTCACCCACCTGTTCAATTCGGAACCTGAATACATGTGGGTGGCCTGCATGGATGAGCAGGTCATTGGATTTCTTTTGGGCAGTATTATTGAAAAGCGGTATACGGCCTGGAATTACGGACATCTATTGTGGTTGGGCGTGGATCCGGCCTTTGCCGGGCAGGGCATTGGCGCACGACTCTTTGACCGCTATAGAGACCTGGTCGAGGCGGCAGGTGTACGCATGCTGATGGTTGATACACAGGCTGACAACGATAAAGCCATTCGGTTCTTTCGATCAAAGGGATTTGCAAACCCGATTGACCACATCTATATGACCCTTAATCTGGAGACACAGAGCCGATGAACCCTCGATCCAAGGACATTCAACCCGGACGGCTGAAAGACCTGTTCAGGGATATGGTGGACATCTACAGTCCTTCAGGCAAGGAAGCCGAGATCGTCACCTATCTGGCTGACTGGCTGCGCAAAGCGGGATTGCCTGTGACGCTGAGAGAAGTGACAGAGGGGCGACACAACATTGAGGTCGTCTGGCCAGGTGCCAGGCCAGAGGTGGCCTTCCTTGGACACGTGGACACGGTGGCAGCCTTTGACATCGAACACTATGAATTTGATGAACGGGAAGGTCTGGTTTACGGCCTGGGCACCGCAGACATGAAGGGCGGCTGCGCAGCGCTGATTGAAGGATTTCTTTCCTTTGTAGAAACCGGGAACCAACCGCAGCGAGCCGGTCTCTTTCTGGTGGTGGGGGAAGAGGAATCAGGCGATGGCACCGCAGCGCTGCTGGACGATTGGCACTATCCCTGGGTCGTGATTGCAGAGCCCACGAATCTGGTTCCCTGCTTCAATCACTACAGCTATGTTGAGATGTTGGTGCGTGCATTCGGCACGAGACGCCATGCCTCCCTGGCAGGCCATGAGTACAATGCAATTCTCAGCATGTTGCGCATGCTGCTCCGTGTGGCAGAATGGATCGAGAAGGAATATCCGGAGGCCATTCTCAATATCCGTGATTTACACAGCTCTGAATCCGGCTTTGCCGTTCCGGATCGCTGCGAAGCCTGGATCGATCTGCATATCCCGCCGAATGCACCCCTGGACAAGCTCTCTGAAGGGCTGGAGACGCTCGTTCGTGACAGCCTGACCGGCAGTGCCGTGACCCACTATGAAATGGGATTTCCCACACTGGCACATGGGTATGAATTGCCCCAGGAGGGGGCGTTGCCGCACTCACTCAAGGCGTCCTACAAACACCTGGGCATGCCCTGGTCACCAGGGTCTTTTGGCAGCCATTCGGACGCCAATATGCTGTGGAATATTAACTG
>JAIPFM010000126.1 GCA_021736645.1 Phycisphaerae bacterium
CACCCCCCACCCAGGTATGCTCCTTCACGTTGACATTGAGCAACGGCGGGTCCTTTTCGGTGATCAGACGCGCATCCCAAACGTCATTTTTTGCCAGGTGCATGACGAGCTCATCGTTTTTGGAATAGATGAGGGCATTGATGTCCCCGTTGCCAATGACCATGGCTTCGGTGTCCAAATTGTCAATTGAAGATTGGACAATTGATGCGGTATTCAAGGCATCAGGGTAGGGAATGAACTGAGCCATTAAAGGGACTGGCAGCATGACAAATATCATAACGCTCAATGGTGCCTTCACTTTTGGCCGGGGCATTGTATGGTTTCTCCATGAATTCAGGTTTATCTATACTCTGGTCTGCAGTGTAGTGTACCTGATACTGACTCATCAATCAAAATCGATATACATATCATCAAACGGCTAAGGGCTTGACACCCAACAGGTAAAACCCGGTGGCACACCACACCGTTTCGAATCACGGCCACTTCAACCAATTTCATTATACCATGGACTGCCACGGTGATGCGACTCGAACGTGGTTGGATCTCCATTGCATTTGAGGGCTTCACATGCTTATACTATGATAAATGGATGATTTCGGTCAAGACAGGAATTGATTCATGCACGAACGTCTTAGTGCTTTGTCAACACTAAGAGGGTATTGCGCAGTACCCAATAGACAGATGCAAGGAAGACAACGAAGCCCTACTGAAGTAGGGCGAGGCTTTCTGACGCCGCAGATGTTCGTTGGCTACAAGCAAGAACCCAAGTCTTTAGTGTTGACACAACACTAGTGTCTGGGTAAGTCAACCATTGAAATGAGAAAGATGTCGAGGCTGTGATGCAATCTGCTGGTTCATTATTTCGTGGGAGTTGGCTGATGCCTGTCCTCCAAACGCATTATGACAGACAACAATGGATTCGAATTGTCACCGTACTCTGCTTGGTGCTTCTGAATACGAGAGTGCTGAATGCCAGACCGCCGAAGATCGGATTTCTGGCTGCAGAATCTTCGTTCCAAGACATGGGGCCGCACAATCAAGGCGCCTGGAAGACTGCCGCAACGCAGGGTCAGGCGACACTTCTCTTGCGACAGAGGAACGGTTCTTTCAGCGAGTCATCGGGCCGCGCTCGGAAGTTGGGCGACTTCGACGTGGTGTGGTATCACCAGGGTGACGCCATTGAACGCAGCCTGATGTATGAAGGGCGCAGCCTGGCAGAGATTCGACAGTTTGCGGAGAGCGGTGGCGGTGTATTGCTTTCAGGGGGTGCGCTGGCCATGGTCGCACAGTTTGGCCTCGAAACGCAGATACGTCCCCAGCGTCATGAACTGGGCCAGTGGCGTGATCTGGCCGGTATGATACCTGTCGAAAAAACACATCCTGCCTTCACCGGCCTGCAGGATGATGCGGGCATCTTTTGGCTCAGCCGAGGAGGCTGTCGTACGGTGGCCGATTTCTATTGGGGAGGCCCTGGGGAAGGCATGATTCTGGCCAAGACACCCTCTGGTCCGGAAAATCCTCTGGTCGAATACGTCTTAGGAAAAGGACGTGTGATCGTCCTGGGCTGGCGTTGGCCCGATTACGCTGACTTCGAGAATCCACATCGCAGCAACCTGACCCGGTTGACCACCAATCTGCTGGACTATCTGGCCGAAAGACAGGCGTGGATTCCCTTTACGCTTCGCTCAGAGTATCCGCCCGCGGCCTCGCCGGACGAACCGGGCGTCTCTGCGCAGCAGTGGCGTGCACTACGAATGGCCATCGACAACCTGTGCGCGGACTTCCCGGATCGTTATCGAGATGGTGACGTCTACCGAGGGCGTTTACAAACACTTCGTGCCGAACACGATCGTCTTTCCCGAACTTCGGACTCCACCGCGCGTGTGGCCATCGAAACCCGGTTCGAGGCATTGAAGCATGAAGCCCTGCTGGCCAACCCCTTGTTGAACTTCGACCGATTGTTGATGATCCGGCGTCGAGCCGATCACTTGGGATTGCCTCTCAACTTCAACGGCAATCCTGATATCGAACCGACCGGTTATGACAACACGCTCGTGACATTGTCGCCTGTTCGACCGGATGGAAAACTGGAAACACTCTACAAACCCCAGGATGATCGGTTCATCGGCGACATCGATCTGCACTATGATGCAGATCGATTGTTGTTGTCCACGCCAGACGCCAGCGGCCGATGGGGTATTGCCGAACTGGACTTGGGCAGCGGGCTTTTGACCCCGTTTCCCCTGATCAACGAGCCGGACGTACATAACTACGATGCCTGTTATCTGCCCAACGGGGGCATTATCTTCACGTCAACGGCTCCGTTCATCGGCGTACCTTGTGTGGGTGGGCGTTCAAAGGTGGCCAACCTTTACCTGCAAACACCCGACGGCAGCATTCGTCGTCTGACGAACGATCAAGACCATAACTGGTGTCCTGCGGTCCTCAACAATGGCCGGATTCTGTACCAGCGTTGGGAGTACACGGACATCGCTCATGCGTTTATGCGTCTGCTGTTTCATGCCAATCCGGACGGCACCAATCAGACGGAGTACTACGGCAGTAATTCATTCTGGCCGACCGCCATGTTTTTTGCCCGACCGATCCCAAATCATCCAACCAAGGTGGTGACCGTCGTGGGCGGCCATCATGATGCACCGCGTCAAGGCGAGCTTATCATCTTTGATCCGGCGAAAGGCCGCCACGAGGCAGACGGTGCCGTACAGAGAATACCGGGCTTCGGGAAAACAATCGAACCGGTGGTCCTGGACGGACTGATCGGGTGCAGTTGGCCCCGGTTCCTGCATCCCTATGCGCTCAGCGAGAAGTACTTTCTCGTGTCCTGCAAACCCACGAAGACCTCGTTGTGGGGCGTGTATCTGGTGGATGTGTTCGATAACTTCGTGTTGCTGTATGAGGCGACGGGCCGGGCCATGCTTGAACCCATCCCTTTGCGAAAAACTCTACGACAACCGGTGATCCCAGAGGTCGTGGAGCCGAATCAGGAGGACGCCACGGTGTTGCTGATGGACGTCTATCAAGGTCCGGGACTACGAGGTGTGCCGCGCGGGACCGTCAAGTCACTCCGGTTGATCAGTTATGAGTTCACCTTTCATGATTTTGGCGGCGAACCGGACCGCGTCGGGTTCGACGGCCCATGGGATGTAAAACGAATCCTCGGGACGGTCCCTGTCGAGAAAGACGGATCCGCTCATTTTCATGTGCCCGCCAATACGCCCGTGGCGGTCCAACCGCTGGACGCCCAGGGCAAAGCGTTGGCTCTGATGCGCAGCTGGTTTACGGCCATGCCCGGTGAAGTTGTCTCGTGTATCGGTTGTCACGAACCGCAGAATTGTGCACCGCCGGTTCAGTCGAGAAGAATGGCCCTGTGGCGCGCGCCCTCGAAAATCAAACCGTGGTACGGTCCAATGCGAGGGTTCTCATTCGCGCGTGAAGTCCAGCCCGTATTGGACGCGTATTGTATCCAGTGCCATCACGGTAAACCCTTGGACACCGGACAAACTGCGTTCGATCTGACAGCCCGGCCTGCCGAGACCGTGCCGTCGTCTTTCCAGATGCACTTTACCCCGTCGTATGTGGCGTTGCATCGATTCGTGCACACATCCACGCTGGAAAGCGACGCCCACTTGCTGCCGCCTCGGGATTTCCACGCTGACACAAGCAAACTCATACAGATACTGCGTGATGACCATTACGGCGTACGTCTGGATGCTGAGGCGTGGGATCGACTCATCACCTGGATCGATCTAAACGCTCCAGCCCACGGCACATGGCAAGAAGTCGTGGGTCACATCCCCGCGAAAGCCAAGCTGATCGCTCCGGGAGTGGCCCGTCGCCGTGAATTGAATCACCGCTATGCTGGACTTAATGAAGATCCAGAAGCCGTTTACCCTGCGGTAGTCCTTCCGGCGGCTGTGCCCTCCGAACCTGCCCCATCGCCTATTCGAAAGGTGTCTCATATCAAGCCACAAGGTATGAGTCACAAAGCCCCAGTCATTCGCCCGCAAGGGCCAAAAGTCTTGCCGGCGGCACGTCTCAGTCCAAGGCTCTCATCAGCGCCCCAATCCACGAGCATTGTGTTTGACGACGGCACGACACTAGAACTGGTCCGCATTCCGTCCGGCCAATTCATGATGGGGAGCGAACAGGGCTACGCCAACGAGCGTCCCGCTTATCCGGTGGTCATTGACAGCGCCTTTTGGATAGGCCGATTCGAGATCACCAATCAACAATACGCTTGTTTCGATCCCGAGCACGATAGCGGTCTGGAAACAGGCGAAGTGTACCAGTTCGGCGACTATGAACGGGGCCACACTTTGCGCCGCCCCGAACAACCCGTGGTGCGCGTCTCTTGGCATCAGGCCATGGCATTTTGTGATTGGCTATCGAACAAGACTGGCAAGCAGTTCACCTTGCCTACCGAAGCCCAGTGGGAATACGCATGCCGAAGCGGCAGGTCGAGCCCACTTTGGTACGGCACGCTGGACCACGACTTCAGCGATTCGGCCAACCTGTCAGACGCCACCCATCACACGGTCGATTATCCGCACGTCCCGGCAGCCGTTCCGCCATGGCGTCCGGCGGATATACGCTTCAATGACGGTTGGAGAGTCTCGGCCCCTGTGGGGACATTTCAGCCAAATCCGTGGGGCCTGTTTGACATGCATGGCAACGTCGCTGAGTGGACGCGTTCGACGTATGGCCCGTATCCACTGAGTGCCGGCAACGATCCATATAACGAATCAGGCAGAAAAACAGTGCGAGGCGGCTCCTGGCTGGACCGCCCCCAGCGCGCCCGGTCAGCGTTTCGAATGCACTACGAGCCCTCGCAAGCGGTCCACGATGTCGGGTTCCGTGTGATGTATGAAGATGCACCGCGGTAGTCATTCTCGCTGCAGCCTGTTTTTTGTTATGAGAAGGAGCCAAGCCTCGTAGCGGTCCCATCTGCCATTGAATACGTTGCAGAATGCCTCGCAAGTGTCACCACCTAAGCCACAAACCCCCGTAGAGGAGGTTAATAAGGGACACTGGCTAAGTCGAAGAAAGGGGCTGACAATATCAGTTAATCTGAGATGATATGTTTCGTGGATCTCGCGAGGGCACCCTTGATTAACCATATCCAGTTCTTGAAGTACATGGTCTAGTTTGCGCTTTTAAGGAGATGGGCTTATGGCACGTATGGCCAGGATCAAGGTGGATGGTGAGGCTGCGGTGTATCACGCAGAATTAGTGAGTGTCCCTTATTAGCCTCCTCGCACGCCAGCGCCCTTCGAAGGCATTCCACCGAGGGGCACTTCATTAAGAGAGCCTCAAGCGAACGTGATGTGCCCCGGTTGACAGCGACGCGGCAGCAGCGCATGGATGGGTAAGAGGGTTTGACACAGGTGATCGTAGTCGCTCTCAATACCATTTAGCCCATGCGAAAGCTCCTAACCCAACGCTATTTAGCCGGGACAATCCACGTTCGCTGAGGCTCCCTTAATGGATCGTCCCATCCCGGCCTCTTCTTCGCATGGTTTGGGTGTCGCACGCCAGCGCCCTTCGAAGGTATTCCACCGAGGGGCACTTCATTAAGGGAGCCTCAAGCGACCGTGATGTGCCCCGGTTGACAGCGACGCGGCAGCAGCGCATGGATGGGCAGCGGCCATCGAACAACCATCGAGTCCATGCGAAGGCCCCTACGTGGTTAACACCAAGCCGTTCACAAAAGTGGGCGTAGGAAGGGCCTGCGACCGAGCTTGCCCCCTGGGGATCTTCGACTCGATGAGCCGGCCCTGACAAAGCCCACGCAGGTCCCCCGTGGACCTGGAACGGCGAACCCACGACACCGGCGAAAGCCCTCCGTGTCTCCGTGCCTCCGTGTGATATAAACCCCATTCGAGCGCAGCGAGAACTATTCGTGGAGATTTGTGAGAATTCGTGGATAGACCACTTTTTCGATGTTCGTTTTTGGTGGTTCGCTCTGGGGTATTCGTTCTAAATCCGTGTCATCCGCGAAATCCGTGTCAGAAATAGCTTTCAGCTGTCAGCCATCGGCGGCGGGACAGCTTCGCGGGGTTACTCTTGCCGCCCCCTCGATGCCTCCGTGTCACCCGTCACATTGCAGTGTGGTTGGCCTCGCATTCCAGGAAAGGGGCTGTCATCCTATGAGCTGCTCAAGCTGCACTTTCAGCCCTGGCAGGTTCTCTTTGCAGGTATCCCAAACAATCTTCTCATTGACTGCGAAATACTCATGAATCACAAAATTTCGCAACCCACGCATCTTGAACCAAGGAATCTTCGGATGTTTGTCCTTCATATCTTCAGAGACTTGATTAGCAGCTTCTCCTAAAATCTCCAATTCCCTGACCACGGCATCCACCATCATCTTGTTGCCAACAAAGGCATCAAATGTACATCCAGCAATGTATGACTCAATCGTTTGAATCGCTTCAAGCATATGTTGGACATAGGTTCTGTCATTTCTCATAGATGACCTCAGCCTGGCCCAGGACTTCTTCTCTGAAGTACTTGCTGATGGATGAAGGCGTCACCAAATCAATCTTCATGCCAACGGCCGTTTCAAAATGAGACTGGATATCGAACAATTCAAAATAGCCAATGGTGGCAGAGGGCACAAAATCAATGAGAACATCCACATCACTCTGATCGTTCGGCAATCCATTGACATGAGACCCAAATAAAGCGACCGATTTGATGGCATCGCTGTGCGGGACGTGCTGCAAGGCCTGGTGCAGTTTAGATTTCAATTCCATTTTTCCCATAATCGCAGTGTACGACGAAAAATGCGGAATGTCAATAATACCAAACGGGGCAATATAGTCGGACCGCGATAAGTTTTGTATTAGGAAAGTCTTAGGCCGTTTCAGGTTGCTCCACAAAGCCTTAGCGGCATTTTTCGGAGCCGAAAAGCTCATTTAAGCCGGTGTTGGTTCTCTAAAGTTAGCCTATGCGAAGGATTCTAACCCAACGCTTTCAGCCGGGACAATCCACGCTCGCTGAGGCTCCCTTAATGGATCGTCCCATCCCGGCCTATGCTTCGAATGGGTTTGCTTCAAAAAGCGCATAAAAAAAGGACCGGCGAATTAACGCAAGTCCTTTATTTACAAGCAATAGCGGGGACAGGATTCGAACCTGTGACCTCCGGGTTATGGGCCCGACGAGCTACCAGACTGCTCTACCCCGCAGTCATTAGTCACGAATATTAACACCATGGGTGCAATACCGCAAGATGTTTCTGTTTTTTATCAAAGATTTTTTCGGATGGCGTGGGCCATGGCATCGAGACCACCCTCTTCATACGTCCCGGCAGGCCACGGCTTGAATACCCTGTCGCCTTCGAACCTGGGAATGATATGAAAATGCACATGGTCCACGAGCTGGCCGGCAGCCCTGCCGTTATTGCACAGGCAGTTGTACCCATCGCACGCCGTGCAGGCCTTGACCGCTTTGGCAATCCGTCCCAGCACAGCACCCATGGCACTGAGTGCTTCTGGTGCACATGTTTCCAGGGTGGCGGCATGCTGCTTGGGAATCACGAGCGTATGGCCATGATGCACAGGGCCGATGTCCAGAAAGGCCAGGACTTGTTCGTCTTCATAAACAGTTGCGGCCGGTATCTCACCGGCCACAATTTTGCAGAAAATGCACTCTTCAGAGTTCATTCTATGTCTTCCTACCCGATTTACTGCTCAGTTTTTGTGTCTTCCTGAACGTCAGCCTGAGGGGCTTCCTCAACGGGCGCCTCGGCCACAGGGTCTGCTTCTTCAGTCACGGCTTTTTTGACCGTTTCCTTCTTGGCAACGGGGGCTGCTGCGCCGACAGTCTTGCGCACGTTGGCCTTCTTTCCGCGTGAATCGTCTTCACCCACGAGTTGAAGCAGGACCAGTTGCCCGTTGTCACCCAAGCGACGCTGCGCCAGCTTGATGATTCGAGTGTATCCACCGGGTCGATCAAGATATCGCGGTCCGATCTCACTGAACAGCTTGCCGATCACGGAGCCCTTGCGCACGACCTGACCATCTTCTTCAGCCACAATGAGACGGTTACCCAGAAGCGATATGGCGCGACGCCTGTGTTCGAGTTTACCCTTCTTGCCAAGAGTAATCAGCTTCTCAGCAAAGGATTTCACTTCTTTGGCCTTCTCCATGGTGGTGGAGATGGTTTCGTGTTCGAACAGAGAAGCTACCAGATTGCGTCGCAGCGCTAAGCGGTGCTCCTTTGTTCGACTCAGTTTACGCCCTGCCACTCTATGACGCATATGTCCAATTACCTCAATGTACTACTTAATAAAATACGAATTTTTAACTATACACTTAAATCGGTCATGCCCACGGTCAGACCGATGTCTGCGAGCTTTCTCCGGATCTCACGCAATGAGGTCTTTCCAAAGCTCCTGATCTTCAACAATTCTGATTCAGTCAGTCGGACGAGCTGGCCCACGGTCTCAATCTCAACCGATTCCAGACAGTTGCTGGCCCGGACTGAGAGCTCCAGCTCCTGGATCGGCGTATTGAGCTTGGTGGCCAATTCTTCATCCACCGGCTTCTCTTCAACGGTTTCCTCGATCACAGGCCCTGCCACTGACGTCTGTCCTATTTCAGAGAACTGCACAAACGGATTCACGTGTTTACGCAGAATCTTGGCAGCCTCGACCAGGGCCATTTCCGGGCTAATCGTACCATCTGTCCATATTTCAAGGATCAATTTGTCATAGTTGGTCTTTTGACCGACCCTTGTGTTTTCCGTGATGTAACGAACACGCAACACTGGAGAATAGACCGCGTCGATTTCAATGCGTCCAATTTCCTGATCAAAACGGTCTGATGCTGCCACGCGTTCAGACGCGGGCACATAGCCACGACCATTTTCAACCGTCATTTCCATTTCAAAATTGATATCTTCCGTTAAGGTCGCCAGTACAACGTCCTTATTGATAATTTCAATGGCCGGGTCCGCTTCGATACTGCCCGCAGTGACCTTGCCGACCTTGTTGCCGGTGACCTTCATGGTCTTCGGGCCTTCGCCGTCCAGACGCACGACCAGTCCCTTGATATTCAAAATCAAGTCTGTGGCATCTTCCAAGACCCCTTTGATGGTAGAAAACTCATGATCAACGCCTTTGATTTTGACGCTGGTCACTGAACTTCCTTCCAGAGACGAAAGCAACACACGTCTAAGGCTGTTGCCGACAGTCGTTCCAAAACCCCTTTCAAAGGGCTCTACGTAGAAACGACCGTATTTGCCGCTCGATACCTTGGTATCGCGTTCGACCCGGGTTGGCAACTCCAAACCCCGCCATGTAACTCGCATACAGGCCTCCGATCAATAAACATTTCAAAGACTACGCTCTTCAACAACCTATAAGAATAGACTGCTACGTAGTGAGTCATTAACTTACAATCCAGTAGACTACACCCATTACCTGGAGCAGAATTCCACAACCAATTGCTCTTCAACCGGAATCTGGATATCGTCACGAGACGGCAAGGCCACCACTGTGGCCTGCAACTGGTCACGGTCCAGTTGGAGCCAACCCTGGGTTGTAAAGTTCGGGTTGCTATCGAGCTGTTCTTTTACGCATTTCCTCGTTTTGTCAGACTTCTTCACAGAAATCTTGTCGCCGACACTGATGCTGTAGCTGCTGATATCGACCTTGCGTCCATTGACATGGACGTGGCCGTGCGAGATCAGCATGCGTGCCGCTTTTCTTGACGGAGAAAAATTCAATTTGTACACCACATTGTCAAGGCGTCTTTCCAGCAACTGGAGCAAAAGGATACCCGTATTGCCTTTCACGCGTTCAGCCTTTTCAAAGCAACGCATAAATGCCTTTTCCATGATGCCGTAGTATCGCTTCACCTTTTGCTTTTCGCGAAGTCGAATGCCATACTCACTGGCCCTGGGGCGACGCCAACCGTGCATGCCAGGAGCCAAATTGCGTTGTCTCTTTTCAATCTGGCACTTAGCGGTTTCACATTTGACGCCTTTGAGGAACAATTTAACGCCCTCGCGTCTGCACAATCTACAGGATGGACCAAGATAACGTCCCATTAACCAATATCTCCAAAATAAGGCGGTATTAACCTTGTCTTATACTCTTCTACGTTTCGGTGGACGACAACCATTGTGCGGCAATGGCGTGACGTCTTCAATGGATGAAATACGCAACCCAGCAGCCTGAAGAGCAGATATGGCGGATTCGCGTCCGGAACCGGGGCCTTTGACTCTGATCTCAACTTCTCGAACCCCATTGCGCTTTGCGGCGCTGGCACAACGCTGTGCAGCCTGTTGAGCAGCAAAAGGTGTACTCTTTCGAGAGCCCTTGAACCCCACACAGCCAGCAGAACCACAACAAATCGTGGCGCCGTCCGGGTCGGTGATGGTGATCAAGGTGTTGTTAAACGTGGCCTTAATATGCACAATACCACGTGCAACATTGCGTTTGACTTTTCTTTTTTGACTCTTTGCCATATCGTTCTCTTAACGTATTTCAGTACGGTTCTAATTAGCACGCGAACCCGAGTCCGCTTGAGTAAATCAATGATTAGTGGCCCTTGACGCTCTTCTTGCCGGCCACAGTCTTACGGGGCCCCTTGCGTGTTCGGGCGTTGCTCTGTGTACACTGTCCGCGAACCGGTAAACCACGACGATGTCTCAGACCACGATAGCAGGCAATTTCCTTGAGGCGCGTGATATTCTGGGCCACGTGTCTGCGTAACTCACCACCCACCAGGTAGCTGCGGTCAATAATCTGCTGAATCCGACTAATCTCATCCTCAGTCAACTGATTGGCCTTCGCACTGCTCTCAATGTTGGCCTCTTTGAGAATCTGCCCAGCAGAGTACCTGCCAATACCTGGCACATACGTCAAGGAAATCCAAATTTGCTTCTTGTCCGGAATATCAATACCAACAATACGTGGCATAGCCTGCTCCTTTTTCGGTTCTTTCTAAGTCAAAACCCAACCATCAGGGTGTTTAGCCTTGTCGCTGTTTGTGCCTGGGATTCGTACAAATCACCCGCACAACACCTTTACGCTTAATCACCTTACAATCTTCACAAATGCGTTTTACTGAAGCTCTAACCTTCATGGTCAATACCTTATCAGTATAAATTCAAATTCAACACAATCCAGCTTCGCCCATCAATGGCGAAGTACAATACGACCGCGGGTCAAATCATAAGGCGACATTTCGACAGTGACTGTATCCCCTGCCAAAATTCGGATAAAATTCATACGCATTTTACCAGACACATGCGCCAGAATCTTATGACCGTTTTCAAGCTCGATGCGAAACACCGCATTGGGCAATGCCTCAGTCACCTTCGCCTGCAAACGAATTGAGTCTTTTTTCGCCATATTTTAAGTCTTTAACCAATCAAGCCGATATTATAAAAAGTCAGCAAAAGCCAAACATTCTATTATTCACGAATTTATGCAGATGTCAAGACATCACATCCACTCTTTGTCATGGCCACGGTGTGCTCAAAATGTGCAGAGCTCTTTTTATCCGCAGTCACAACCGTCCACCCATTCGGTAAGGTACGCACTGAATGGGTCCCAACATTGACCATGGGCTCGATCGCCAAAACCAAACCCTCAGCCAGCATAATGTCGTCGCCGAGCAACTCGCGACTCACAAAATTCGGCACTTTGGGATTCTCGTGCATTTCAGTGCCAATCCCATGGCCCACGAAATCACGCACCACACCATACCCGGCCTTTTCCGCGTGCTTCTGCATTTTGCCTGCCACCTGGCTCCAAAGCACACCCGGTCTGCATTCCTGAACTGCAATTTCGAGCATGTGGCTGGTTACATCCATCAATTTCTGTCTTTCAGGACCCACCTTGCCAATGCCAATGGTCACAGCAGAATCGCCGCAATAGCCATTGAGCCGCACTCCAAAATCGACGCTGAGTATATCCCCGTCTTTCAGAATGCAATCCGCGGAAGGAATTCCGTGTACAACTTCATGATTCACTGAAGCACAAATCGCCCCAGGAAACGGCTTTTTTGCATGCGGACTGCGAACCCCTCTGAACAAGGCGTCTGCCCCTGCTTCTTTGGCCATACCAAAGGCCACTTCATCCAGGTCCAGGGTGCTTATTCCGGGTTCTGCAATTTCTTTAAGTTTTGAAAGAACCTTGGCGACTATGGCCCCAGCATCACGCATAAGTCCAATCTCACGTTTGCTGCGTAATGTTATAGCCATGAATTCTTAATCACTTCCAATAGACAGGTCTTCAGCCCGACTAGCTCGCTGAAATCTTGTCAAGAATGCCACAAATCACCACATCCACGGCGTCAGCGCCATGATTCGCATCGATATCATGCACGGATACGCCACTTTTCTTATAGTATCCCACCACGGGCTTCGTCTGCTCGTGATAGGTTTCCAAACGTTTCTTGACCACATCAAGATTGTCATCCGGACGCTGAATCAGGGTTTCGCCGTCCTCATCGCACACGCCATCGACCTTGGGTTTCAGGTTGGTCAGATGGTACACAGCCCCGCATTTGGGACAACTTCGCCGTCCACCCATGCGTTCGGCAATGATCTGGTCATTGACCTCAAGATTCAAAACCACGTCAATCTTCTTGCCATTGGCAGCCAGGGACTTGTCCAGCTCTGAGGCCTGATTCACGGTCCTTGGAAAACCATCCAGGATAAAGCCTTCGGACGGGCCTTCATTGATAGCCTTGACCATCATCGCCACAATCAACTCATCCGGAACCAGGGCGCCTGAATCCATATAACCCTGGGCCTCTTTGCCCAGGTCCGTGCCATTGGCCCGTTCCTGTCTCAGAATATCACCACTGGACATATGGGCCAGTGAATACTTTCCAACAATGCGTTTGCACTGAGTACCTTTTCCAGCCCCAGGCGCTCCGAGTAATACGATTCTCATGAATAGGCTCCCTTGATGCGCCCGCTCGAACTAAACCCTTCGTAACTACGCATCAGAAGGCCGGCCTCAATCTTCTGAACCAGATCCAGCGATACGCTGACCACAATCAACAACCCGGTACCGCCAAGGAACGTGGCCACGACCCAATTGACACCCAGCGTGATGTAGATCACCGTGGGAATCACGGAAATGCCGGCCAGAAAGGAGGCGCCAAAGAATGTAATGCGTGTCATGACTGACTCGAGATAGTCGGCCGTTCTCTTGCCAGGCCGAAGCCCGGGGATAAAACTGCCCGAGTCCCTCAAGTTCTTGGCCATTTCGCGGGGCTGGAACTGCACAGTCACCCAGAAATAGGCAAACAGAAAGATGAGGATCATGAACAGCACATTATAGGTAAATGCCCCGGGACTCATCGATGCGTCGATGGAGAAGAGCACCGTTGAATTGGGCAAAATATTCTTGAGCCCACCAATCAGGATGGGAGGGAACATCATAAAACTGGATGCAAAGATGATGGGCATCACGCCACCGTGATTGACACGCAAGGGCAAATACTGCCGCCCGCCGCCATACATGCGACGCCCACGCATTACCTTGCCCTGTTGAATCGGGATACGGCGCTGACCCTGGGTAATCAAGATCGCACCGGCCACCACCATGACAAAGGCCAGGACCAGGAATACAATTTTAAAATGGCCAGAGGCCTCAGACGCAGCCAGGTCTTCTTTGAATCGCATGATCGCCCAGGGCATCCTGGAGACAATGCCCGCCATAATGATAAGGCTGATGCCATTGCCCATGCCGTATTCATCAATCTGCTCGCCGAGCCACATAAGGAACACGGTTCCGGCTGTCATGGCCAGGACACCAAAAAACAGTGCCTGAGCATACCATCCGGTATAGACATAGCCTCCGAGCATCTTCATGTACATGAGCGCCTGGAACACACATATCAGCACCGTAAGGTACCGTGTGTACTCCTGAATCTTTTTATGGCCTGCCTGCCCTTCCTGGCGAAGTTTCTTCAGGGTCGGCACCACCTCACCCAGAAGCATCAAAATAATCGAGGCCGTAATATACGGCATGATGCCCAAGCCAAACAGACTGCTCTTGTCAAATGTCCCGCCTGTAAAGATCTGCATGTACGCTGCAGCCCTTCCAATGGGGGTGCTGCTGTCACGCGTGCCTGTGGCCTCCGTGATCTTTGCCTGGTTGATGCAGGGATTAGGAATGTGGAACCCGATCCTGTAAATAATCAAGAGCGCAACAGTAAACAATATCTTATTACGCAAGTCTTTGACTTTAAATACATTGATAACAGCTTGAAGCATCATGGTCGTCGGTATCCCAAATTCAATCGCAATTCCGTTTGCTTAACCCACAATATTGACGGCCCCACCGCAGCCGGCAATCTTTTCCTGAGCAGACTTGCTGAACTTATGAGCAGTGACATTCAGCTTTTTGGTCAATTCACCGTCTCCAAGCACCTTCACCTTACTCCTGGGCTTGTTGACCAAACCGGCAGCGAGAAGTTGCTCCAGTCCGACTTCCATCCCATCCGAAAAGCATTCCAGTTGCGAGATATTGATGATTTCATACCGCGTCTCGAACTGATAATTGTTGAAGCCCCGTTTCGGCAAGCGTCTGAACAAAGGCATCTGGCCACCTTCGGAGAAGCTCATGCGCGTGGCGCCGGCTCGACTCCGCTGGCCATTGTGTCCCTTACCGGACGTCTTGCCCTGTCCGGAGGCACGGCCTCTGCCAAGTCTCTTGCGCGCTTTGTGCTTGCCAACGACTGATGTTATTTCATGGTTTAGCATTGAGTTCACCTATACTATCAAGACGTCGTAATGCGTTATAACTGAACGCCACGAAGTGCTTCGATCTGTTCCTTTGTTCGCAGTTTTCGGAGGCCGTCCATGGTGGCTTTGACCACATTCTTGGCACACGTACTCCCGTAAATTTTGGTGAGCACATCGTGCACGCCCGCATGTTCGAGCACCGCACGTGCGCTGGACCCGGCAATAACGCCGGTACCCGGACTGGCCGGCACCAACACAATCTTTGTCGCACGATAACGACCGATCACCGTATGGGGAATGGTGGCACCAATCAAAGCCACCTTGCTCAGTGACTTCTTGGCGTCCTTCAGACCCTTTTCAACGGACATGGGGACTTCTTTGGCCTTACCATACCCGAATCCCACAGTGCCATTACGATCACCGGCGACCACCAATGCAGAAAAGCTGAATCGACGGCCACCCTTGACAACCTTGGCACATCGGTAGATCTTGACGACCGTATCTTCCAATGGTCCTTCTTCTTGTTCTATTTTGACTGCTGCTTCTGCCACTGAACTATTCTCCGAGTTCCTAAGAGTGTCCCTAGAATTTCAATCCGGCTTCTCTTGCCGCATCAGCCAGGCATTTCACTCGACCATGATATTTGTAGCGATTTCTATCAAAGCACACGCAACGGATACCCACATCCATCGCCTCTTTGGCGATCGCTTCACCAATTGCCTTGGCAGCCGCAATATTCCCACCATACGCCACCTGACCAGACAGCGCCTTGCTTTTCGTTGAGCACGAGGCCAACGTCACGCCGGCTGTATCATCAATGATTTGAGCGTAAATATGTCGATTCGACCGAAATACAGTCAACCGTGGCCTTTCCGAGGTACCATTCACCTTTTTACGCACATGGTACTTACGTCTAACCGCCGCTTTTTTTTGTTTTACAGTTTTCATAAAGCCCTATCTTTGTCTATTAACCACCAGACGCAAATGCCTTGCCCATCTTACGTCTGACAACCTCGTCCGCATAACGAATTCCTTTGCCCTTGTAAGGCTCCGGCGGTCTGATGCGACGAATGTTCGCTGCGAATTGCCCCAACACATGCTTATCCGAACCACTCAACGAAAACTTGGCAGGCACATCATTGCCACGCGTCGCCGGGATGTCGATGACCACCTTGATGCCGTCGGGAATCTTCATCTCAACGGCATGGCAAAACCCAATGGCAAAGATCAGCTTACCGCCCTGCTCTTTCACATTGTAGCCGGTCCCGAAGATCTGCATCTTCCGTTCGAATCCCTTGCTCACCCCTGTGACCATGTTGGCAATCAGTGCACGCATGGTACCGTGCAACTGCTTGGCATTGCGATCGTCGGGTGTCGGATTGTCCACAATGAGGTTTTCGCCGTTGTCGTCCATCTTGAGGGTAATCAGGGGATGACATTCCATCTCCATCTTGCCCAGCGGACCGGCAACCTTGACCTGTTGGCTTTTTAGCTCAACACTCGTCCCCTTGGGAACGGCAATCGGTTTTTTTCCAATACGACTCATTTAGCTAACCGTACAAAGTACTTCGCCGCCGACATTAGCCTGGCGACAGTTTCTGTCACTCATCACACCTTGACTGGTGGACACGATAGCAATCCCTAATCCGCCCAGCACACGGGGCAGTTCATCCACGGATGCATAAATCCGACGACCGGGTTTGCTTGTTCTTTGGATATCCGTTATGGCGGAATTACCCAACATATCATATTTCAGGGACACGCGTAACACACCCTGCTGCCCATCATCAATACGGTCAAAGTCAGAGACATAGCCTTCTTCCTTTAACACCGCAGCAATGCCCTGACAAATCTTGGAAGCCTTGATATTCACACTGGCCTTGCTGACATTGGCAGCATTGCGGATTCGTGTCAACATGTCGGCTATCGGATCACTTAAACTCATAACGTGTGCCTCTTTACTGGCTTCTTAAAATTGACGCTTACCAACTGGCTTTTCTCACACCGGGAATCTTACCCTCGTTTGCCAGGGTTCTAAAGCAGATACGACAGATCATAAACTTTTGGTATACTGCTCTGGAACGGCCGCACAGCTGACACCGCGTATACTGTCGTACTTTAAACTTAGGTTTCTTTTCAGCCTTGTTTTCTAGTGCTTTTGTGGACATTCACATGCTCCGAACTTACGTCTTTGTGATCAGCGTCTGAAAAACTACTCACCCGACGCATTTTTAAAAGGCATCCCAAACAATGATAACATTTTTCTCGACTCTTCATCTGTCTTGGCAGATGTGACTACGGTCACGTTCATACCCAGCTGATGTTCCACACTGCCCGGATTAATCTCCGGGAAAATGCTCTGTTCAGTCACACCCAGCGAATAATTGCCGCGCCCGTCAAAACTCTTGGGATTCAACCCTCTAAAGTCGCGAACACGCGGAATGGCCAGGTTGATCAGCCGATCCATGAACTCGTACATGCGGACACCGCGAAGCGTCACCTTGAGCCCGATGTCCATGCCTTCACGCAGTTTGAAGTTGGACACACTCTTGGTCGCCTTGCACACCACCGGTTTCTGGCCGGTAATGGTGGTCACATCCTTGATGGCTGCATCCAGGATACGCTTATCCTGAATCGCTCTGCCCAACCCCATGGAGACCACGATCTTCTCGAGCCTGGGAACAGCCATTGGATTGTTATATCCAAACTCACCATTCATCTCAGCCGATATTTTTGACTTGTATAGATCTTTTAAACGTGCCATTTGGTTCTTAAATTGCCTCACACAGTATTATTGCTGCTGCCCTGTTTGGTTCCTGTTTAGGTGCTCGCCCGTCTGACGACGGCGATCTCAGTCCCGTCCACAGCCTGCCGAATCTTCTTACCTTTTGCGTCAATGGTGAACCGCACGCGCGTCCCCTTACCAGTCTTCGGATGCACAGGCAACACATTGCTGATATGGATCGGCTGCTCCACACTGATTCGACCACCCTGCGGATTCTGCCGCGACGGCTTGACATGTTTCTTTGCCAGGTTATGTCCCTGAACCTTCACCTTGCCATTTGTCGCGTTCACACTGAGTACGATACCTTCAGTCCCCTTGTGATCACCCGCGATGATTTTGACTTTATCACCTTTTTTGACGTGTAGCGCCATGTTTATTCCCAAACCAAAAATACAAACAGTTGACTTAAACCACTTCACTTGCAAGAGAGACGATCTTCATGTAATTCTTCTCTCGCAACTCTCTTGCCACCGCACCGAAAATTCTCGTGCCAATGGGGTTTCCATCCGCATCGATCATCACGGCCGCGTTGCTGTCAAATCGCACATAACTACCATCCGCCCGTCTGACGGGTGACTTGGTACGAATAATGACACACTTATGAACCTTCTTGTCATCCAGCGGGCAGCTCGGCAAACACTTCTTGAGAGCCACACAAATAATATCGCCCACGCCGGCTGCCGGACGTGTTTTCTTGCCCCGTCTGCCGCCAGATCTTCCGAGAACTTTAATACACTGGGCCGTCTTGACGCCGGAATTGTCGGCCACAGTTAACATGGTTTCTTGCTGAATCATACTTGTTCTCTCGTTATAAAGTCACGACTGGAGACTACCCAGCTTTCTGCATTACCTTCACCAGACGCCAGCTTTTTGTTTTGCTGTAGGGTCTGCACTCTTTGATTTCAACCAAGTCCCCGACCCGACTCTGATTGAGCGGATCATGCACAGCGATCTTCATCGTTCTTTTGATGTACTTGCCGTACTTGGGGTGTTTGACTTTATAATCAATCACGACACGAATACTCTTATCACCGCTGATACTCGCGACCGTGCCCACAAGGTTTCTTTGTTTAGTCTCTTCCATTGTCCAATTCCTCAGCCGTACCGGCAGGATATAATTTACTGCTTTTCTTTCAAAATCGTCTTGATCCGTGCCACATTACGTCGGGCATTGCCGACTGCATGACTGTTTTCAATCTTTTCAGTCACAGACTGCGAACGCAGCTCGAACAACGACTTCTGCAGCTCTTCAAGCTTTTCAACCAGCTCGCCTGCTGCCATTTCTCTATATTGCTTTGCCTTCATGGCTAATCCTCAAACAATCGACAAGACGCACTACAATGAATGCCGTCTTCTTACAAAACGACAACGAACAGGCATCTTGTGTGCCACCCTGGCCAAGGCCTGCTTGGCCATATCTTCCGGTACGCCGCCAATTTCAAAGCACACCTGGCCGGGACGCACGCACGCGGCCCAGAAATCCGTATCGCCCTTGCCCTTGCCCATACGCGTTTCCAACGGCTTGGAACTGATGGGCTTGTGCGGGAAGATGCGGATGTAAATCTTTCCTTCGCGCTTCAGAAAGTGTGTGGCCGCCACACGCCCTGCTTCAATATGACGCGCACTGATCCAATGGGGCTCAAGTACCTGAAGGCCGAATTCGCCATACGCCACATAATTACAGCGCTGAGCGTTGCCTTTCATCTTGCCGCGTTGGCTCTTACGATATTTAACTCTCTTTGGCATCATTGCCATAGTTCGTACCCTTTATTCTCAAAGTCTAACTAGCTGCCTGCGTTTTCAGCGGGACTCGCAGTGGGTTCCGCCGGCGCTGCTGGTGCTGACGCGGGTGCACTGCCCCGGCCCGAACCACGTCCTCTGCCCGAACCACGGCCTCGACCGCCACCCCGACCGGAAGCACCCCTGCCGGATCCGCCATCCCGACCGCCGCCGCCACGACCCGGACGACGTCGCCTTGGATTCGGCACAATCTCTTCGCCAAACTTGCCCAGGTAGACCCAGACCTTGATGCCGATGGCTCCGTAGGTGGTTCTCGCCGTGGATGTGGCATAATCGACATTCGCATCCAGTGTATGCAATGGAATGCTGCCCATCTTCTGTGTTTCTTTACGCGCCATCTCAGCACCACTGAGGCGCCCCGAACAGATGATTTTGACGCCCTTGGCACCGGCGTTGATGGCGTTTTCACAATTCTGCTTCATGGTGCGTCTAAAGGAAGCCCGTTTGCCGAGTTGTTCGGCAATCGACTCACCAATCAACTTCGCATTCAGATCAGGCTCCTTGATCTCGATTACGTTCACGGAAACCTTGCGATCCGTCAGCCCCTCGAGTTCCTCACGAATTTTGTCAACTTCACCACCCCGCGGGCCAATCACAACACCAGGCCTCGCACTGTGGAGGGTCACGTTGACCTCATTGCGTGTGCGCACAATCTCTACCTTGGCCACTGCACCTTTAGGCATTCTACGATTGTACCGCTCATCCACATAGTTTCGGATCTTCTGATCTTCGACCAGGAATTTGCCGTAGCTGTTTTTCGGTGCATACCAGGTACTCTGCCACCCGAGTGTAACACCTGTTCTAAATCCAGTTGGTGAGACTTTTTGACCCATAACACGTCTTCTTTATTATTAGTAAACCGTTATTCTTGAGTAAGTGTCACATGAATATGACATGCCTTTTTACGAATGGCATGTGCACGTCCTCTGTCCTTGGCAATCCAACGCTTCGTGCCAATACGCACACCCGCGTCATCCACTCGTGCTTCCTTGACATACAGGCTCTCCACATCGGCCTGCTGCTCATCCGCGTTGGCCATGGCACACTTGACCAGCTTGCTGACCATGTGCGAGGCACGTTTGTGCGTAAATTTGAGCAGGTCCATGGCTTCCTGAGCACTTCGGCCGACGATCAACTGAGTCACCAGTCTGGCCTTACGCGCAGACATCGGTGCGTATTTGCAGGTGGTCGGCCAATCGGAGATCTGAGCTTCCTCCACCCCCAGGGCGGTGGCCAGGCTCTTGATATCCTGATTGCTGGGCATCGGCTTGAACAGACCTTTTTGCCAGTTCTTCAAGGCCTTGACAGCGGCCTTCTGATCCCGGCTGCCCCGCGTGATATGACTCGCCAACTGGGCAACACCGATCTTTCGTTCCTGGCACAATTCTTTTAGCTTTAGTGGACTTAACATCTGCTATTCTCACATCCTGTTTCTGCGTTTCAATTTGCAGTCACGTCAGTCTATTTAATCTTCTTACTTGAATGACCTTTGAAGGTACGCGTTGGAGAAAACTCACCCAACTTATGGCCAACCATGTCTTCAGTCACAAGCACTTTATGGAACATCTTGCCATTGTGAACCATAAAGGTATACCCCACAAACTCAGGGACAATCGTGCAGCGTCTTGCCCAGGTCTTGACCGGGTCTTTGGTGCCTGCATCAATCTGCTTGCTAACCTTAAGGATCAGCTTTTCGTCAACAAATGGACCTTTTTTTAGAGATCTTCCCATTGTTCTATTCTCACATGTCAACCGGTAAAACCGGCAAGCTTACGCTCCTAGAGGGTTAACTGTCCTTGCCTGACATTTTTACGCCGGCGAATAATTCGACTATTACTTGTCTTGCGCGGATTACGTGTTTTTCCGCCCTTGGCCAGAAGACCGGTCGGAGAACACGGATGGCGTCCGCCGTTGGATCGGCCTTCACCACCGCCCATGGGGTGAGCCACCGGGTTCATCGCCTTGCCGCGAACATGCGGCCTGCGACCCATGTGACGCTTACGACCCGCCTTACCGATTCTGACGTTCTGGTGATCCGGATTGCTCACGCGTCCAATGGTGGCACGACATTCCTTCCGAACCATACGCATCTCGCCGCTGGGAAGGAGGACGGTCACCCAGTCACCTTCCTTGGCCACGATGCGTGCAGAATTACCAGCGCCTCGCGCCAGCTTTCCGCCTTGACCGGCCGTCATTTCTATGTTGTGGATTTCCATGCCTGCAGGCACTGCTGTCAAGGGCATGGTGTTTCCGGGTTTTGGCTCGACGACCGCACCACTTTCGATGATCTCACCGACCTGGATGCCCAGCGGTGCCAGAATGTAGCGTTTTTCACCGTCTTCATACTGAACCAGTGAAATAAAGCACGTTCTGTTGGGATCATACTCGACAGTCTTCACGGTGGCGGTCATATCGTCTTTGTTACGCTTAAAATCGATGATACGATAAATGCGTCTGGCACCGCCGCCGCGAAAGCGTGTGGTAGTCACGCCATGATGATTTCGTCCGCCATGCTTCTTAATGCGTTTGCACAGCGTCTTTTCAGGCCGTGACACGGTCAATTCAGCATAGTCATTCACTGAACTGTTTCGTCGACCTGCACTCGTTGGTTTGTAAACTCGAATACCCATGGTTCGTCTTTGCTATCTCAAATGATTAGAACAAATCAATATGATAATCGTTTTTCAGATACACAACAGCTTTCTTCCAACTGCGAGTGGTACCTACATGCCGACCTCTACGGCGGGCCTTGCCCTTACGATTACAGGTCCTGACCTTGTCAACCTTAACCCCGTAGACCTTTTCAACGGCATTCCTGATCTGAATCTTGTTCGCGTTTTGGTTGACTTCGAAGCTGTATGCACTTCGCACATTTGCAAAATGCATGCCCTGCTCAGTCACTAAAGGTCGAACAATCACACTATAATCATTCATGGTCGTGTCTTTACTCAACAAAAGTTCAGTTATCAAAAACCCAATAATCGGGGACGTCTACTTAATTTGCCTGGTCGCGTTTCAGGAAGGACATCAACGCATCCTTGGTGAACAGCATTTTTTCGTGATTACAGATATCGCCGGCATTCAGATCATTGACAGGCGTGACATCTACTCTTTGCAGATTACGCACTGACTTGTACACATTCTGATCCAAATTTTCGGTGGTCACAAGGCAACTGCGAGCAATGCCCAGGCTGGACAAAATCGACGTAAACTGCTTTGTCTTTGGCTGAGCAAATTCGAGACCGCTCACCACCACCACATTGTTCGACATCAGCTTTGCCAGCACCGCAGAGTCCCGTGCGAGCCGCCGCTGCTTCTTGGGCATATCCTTGCCAAAGTCGCGAGCCACCTTCGCAAAACACACGCCGCCGCCGACACGCTTACAGGTTCGACTGGCTCCCACGCGGGCGTTGCCCGTGCCCTTCTGGCGGAAGAGTTTTCGGGTAGACCCTGCAATCATACCGCGACTCTTTGTGGCCGCTGTACCCACACGCTTGTTGGCGTGATACATGACAATGGCCTGCTTGAGAAGCGCGTATCTGACTGTCTCGCCCAGGACCTTCTCGTCAATGCTCAAGGTCTCGACCTCTTTGCCATCAGTACTATAAACAGCTAGCTCGATCATGGTATCTTTCCGTGCTCCAAATACAAATGAAGCTATTTCGCACTCTTAATCACGCAATAATTGCCTGAAGCGCCTGAAATAGCTCCCTTAACAATCAATAAATTTCTTTCCGAATCAACGGCCAACACCTGGTGATTTTTGGTGGTCACCTTAACATCGCCCATGTGTCCGGCCATTCTCTTACCCTTTTTGGGACCGCCGTTGCCGCCGGCATTACTGCCATGACTTGACTGAGAACCGGGTGCTCTATGCTTGCGCTCGCAACCGTGAGACGCAGGAAAGCCGCCAAACCCGTGACGCTTCATACCGCCGGCAAAGCCTTTTCCCTTGCTGGTGGCCACCACATCGACATTCTTGGTGTCGGAAAACACGGACACGGTCAATGCATCACCCAGTTGATAGTCTGGGGTCTCTTTTTGACCCAACCGCATTTCGCGAACAAATTGCTTGGGTGAAGTATTTGCCTTGGCACAGTGTCCGATCAGAGGCTTGGTCTGACGCGACGGCTTTTTATCCTGATAGCCTATCTGCACTGCGTTATATCCGTCGGTCTTGACAGTCTTAACCTGAGTCACCACACAGGGACCTGCGTGTACAACTGTCGCAGGCACCAACTTGCCATCTTCGTCGTACACCCGCGTCATTCCGATTTTTTTACCTAGCAACATTGCCATTTTGTAGCCTCAAAAACAATCTCATATTGTGGGACTGACCTGTGGATCAGTTGTGAATATGATCGATCCTTATGCTTTTATCTTAACGAACACACCTGCCGGTACCACCAACCTGTTCAGGACCTCTGCGGTCCTGGCATTGGCATCATGGATATCGATCAGCCTTTTGTGGGTCCGAAGCTCGAACTGCTCTCTTGACTTCTTGTTCACGTGAGGACTTCTCAATACCGTGTATCGCTCGATTCGTGTGGGCAAGGGGACCGGACCACTGACCCGAGCATTGGTTTTGCGTGCGTGCTCAACTATTTCCTTGGCAGAAGCATCAAGCGTCCTGTAGTCGTACGCTTCCATTCTGATCCTAACCCGTTCGCTTCCAGTCGCCATAAACTTCCTCGACAAACTCAATACGTAAACTGTTAATATACAAAAACATGTCGAGCTATACGCATATAACGCAAGCACAAAATGCTTCAATCCAATTCCATTTAACCAACCATCGCAGGCTTGAAGTTTCCTACACGGTCGATTCCGATCGATAGTGGTGGGTCAGGAAAAAACACTGACTCAGTCTTACGACTCGCCCCGTCATCAAGAACACCCAAAAGTATTCGGTCAAGGCACACTCACAAGCAGTTGGCGCTGGCGATCAATGTGGCTTCGCCAGGCCTCTTGACAAAGCAGAACAACCGGTCTTGGCTGTTGCTGTCTTTGCACCGTAGTATTCCGCTACGGTCGAAAGAGATAGAACATAACAGACCATGGATCGAGTGTCAATAAAATGTTCACTATTTTATTTGCCACACGGAAAAAAGTGATCCAGGTGATTTCGTCCTACATGATAATCTGCTTGGCTATCTGGTCAGGCACCTTTTCATAGGTATAGGGCTCCATGGTAAATGAGCCCCTGCCTGCTGTCTGGCTGCGAATCTGGCTGGAATAGCCAAACATCTCCACCAGCGGCACCAATGCATCAATCACCCGCATTTCCGCATGCAGGCTGCAATCCGTAATCATCCCCCGCCGCCCCAGCAGGTTGGCCTGAACCACGCCAAAGCTGGATTCCGGGGTGATCACCTGAACGCGCATCACGGGTTCCAGCAGCACAGGCCCCGCCTCTTTCATGGCTCGATCCACGGCCATGGCGGCTGCCTGCTCAAACGCGATATCAGAGGAATCCACCGCATGGTGAGACCCATCCATGAGAGAAACCTTCACCCCCACCACAGGATACCCGGCCAGCACACCACAGGTCAGGGCTTCCTTGGCGCCCTGTTCCACGGATGACCAGTATTCTTTGGGCACGGTGCCGCTTACTACAGACGACTCAAATGCCATACCGGAGGCCAGCTTTCCATCCTCAGCCATGAGGGGTTCTATCTTGACTACAACATGCCCATACTGCCCATGCCCGCCAGTTTGACGCTCAAATTTTCCTTCTGCTGTGGCTGACATGGTAATGGCTTCTCTGTAAGCCACACGCGGCTTGCCCACGCGCACATTGACCTTCAAATCCTTGACCAGTTTGTGCTCAAGTACTTCCAGGTGTAATTCCCCCATGCCGCTGATCACGGTCTGGCCGGTTTCAGAGTCAATTCTATAGGCAAATGTCGGGTCCTCACGGCGCAATACAGAGAGTGCATCTGCCAGTTTGGCCTTATCTGCTGCAGAACGCGGTTCAATGGACATCGAGATCACGGTTTCCGGAAATGTAATGCTGGGCAGGGCCACCGGGTATTTGCTGTCGGAGACGGTGTCGCCTGTCAGTGTCTGTCTCAGCCCGACCACGGCGACAATATCACCTGCCTGGGCCAGATCCTTGCTCTTTCTGGCATTGGCATGCATTTCATAGATACGTGTGATGTTTTCTTTTTTGTTTCGGTTTACATTCAGCACACGGGTGCCAGGCTTCAACTGGCCCTGATAGAGCCTGAGAAAACTCAAATCCCCATGGGAATCATTGGTGATTTTAAAGGCCAGTGCCACGAGGGGCTTACCGGAGTCGCAGTGCAGCTCAACAGGTTGATCCTCTTTGTTGTTCTTGTGCCCCACCACATTGTCTCGATCCAGCGGCGATGGCAAATACGCCAGCACAGAATCCAGCAGACGCTGGATGCCAATATTTCTCAGGGCAGAACCCACCAGCACCGGATGCACTTTATTGGCCAGAGTCCCCTTTCGGATGGCACGCACAATCATGTCCTGGCTGATCGGCTTGTCCTCCAGAAAGCACTCCATCATGGCATCGTCATACTCAGCCACGGCCTCGAGCATCTCAGCCCTTCGCGTCCTGGCGAGTTCCTGCATGGCCTCGGGAATGGCCTCTTCACGAAAATCTGCGCCCAACTTCTCCGGGTCAAAGAAGACCGCCTTCATGGTCACCAGATCAATGATGCCGGAGAAGGAATCATCTGCACCGATGGGCAGTTGCAGGGGCACGGGATTGGCCAAAAGCTTATTTCTAATGCTGGAAACACACATGTCAAAGTCCGCGCCAGTCTTATCCATCTTATTGACAAAACAGAGGCACGCGAGATTGTACTTGCGTCCCTGACGCCAGACCGTTTCGCTCTGTGCCTGCACGCCTTCGCTGCCGTCAAACACCGCCACTGCCCCATCCAGTACACGCAGGGACCGCTCTACTTCGGCTGTAAAATCGATATGGCCGGGCGTGTCAATCAGATTGATCTCATAATCCTTCCACGGACACTTGGTGGCTGCAGAGGTAATGGTGATGCCCCGCTCCTGCTCTTCTTCCATGAAATCCATGACCGCAGTCCCGTCATGGACCTCCCCCATCTTGTATGTCTTGCCTGTATAAAAGAGAAATCGCTCGGAAACCGTGGTCTTGCCAGCATCGATATGGGCCATAATGCCAATGTTTCTGAGTTTTTCCAACTGTCCCATAGGGGCCTCATTCTGAGTAGATAAAAAAAAACTGCCACGACCATTTGAATCAATAGACGTGGCAGTATATTTCAATAGAAACTACCAGGCAAAGTGGGCAAAAGCCTTATTGGCTTCAGCCATGCGATGTACATTCTCGCGAGTGGTCATGGCCCCACCCGACTTTTTGTAGGCTTCAATCAGCTCATTGGCCAATCTCTGCGACAGCGGCTTGCCCTTCTTGCCGCGCGTGGCCGCCAAAATCCAGCGAAAGGCCAAGGACTGCTGTCTCTTGGGGCGAACCTGCATGGGCACCTGATAACTGGCACCACCCACACGCTTGCTGCGTACTTCAAGCAAAGGTTTTACATTCTCAATCGCAGTTTCAAAGGCCTCAAGGGGACTGCAATCCGGTACTTTCTTCTCGATGATGGCCATGGCATCATAGAATGCACGCTGGGCGGTGCTCTTCTTGCCGTCCAGCATGAGACAGTTAACAAACTTGGCCACCAACTTGCTATTGAACTTTGCATCTGCCTTTAACTGAGAGCTTGACGCTGTGAACTTCTTTGCCATAATTTCCTCAACATCAGCGGCACTTCACAATGCCGCCATTTCTGATTAACCGCCTGATTCGCAACACGACCAGGCTTTCTTATTTCTTCGCACCATACTTGCTACGGCCCTGCTTACGTCCGCTCACACCGGAACAGTCCAGAACGCCGCGGATGATGTGATATCTCACACCAGGCAGGTCACGTACACGACCACCACGAATCATGACCGTACTATGTTCCTGCAGATTATGATCCACACCTGGAATGTAGGCCGTAATTTCCTTGCCATTGGTCAAACGAACACGTGCAATCTTTCTCAAAGCAGAGTTCGGCTTCTTGGGGGTCTGAGTTCTGACAATAAGACACACCCCACGTTTTTGAGGGCATCCGCTAATATCCGAAACGCGTTTCTGCCCCTTGGACGAGGTTCTTGGAGATCTGACTAACTGATTGATTGTCGGCATAGTAATATTTCTCTTAAACTTTCAGCTTTGTAACCCAGTTTTACTCTTTCTAAGCAATTATTCAAGACCCAGTGCCTGCTTGACTGCAGCATCGGCCTTGGCCTCAGCATCCTTGGCATCTTTGATCTCAGCAAATTCCTTGGGAACCGGAGCATCCACCAGGTGCTTCACCTTCATATCCAGATACGGCTTGAACGCAGTACCCGCTGGAATCAAATGTCCCAGGATCACGTTCTCTTTCAATCCGTACAATTCGTCTACTCTACCCGCGAGTGATGCCTCTGTCAAGACCTTAGTGGTCTCCTGGAAACTTGCCGCCGCAATAAAACTCTCAGACCACAGGGAGGCCTTGGTAATACCGAGGAGCAGCGTATTGGCAATGGCAGGCCGTGGCTTCTTGCCCTTGGCAGGTTCACCACCAATGGACTCCACCTTTTCATTGATCTTGGCCAGTTCAGCCTTGTCAATGATATCACCCACATGAAGACCGCCACGCATGCCCGAGGCAAATTCAGCGGCCTCACCCATGTCCGAAATCTTGACACTCTGGCTCAATCGTTCATTTTCCTGGCGGAAGGCAAACTTGTCCACCACTTCGCCAGGCAGGAATTTGCTGTCGCCCACAGATTCGATCTCGACCTTGCGGAGCATCTGTGAAATCACAATCTCCACATGCTTGTCGTCGATACCCACATTCTGTGAACGGTACACATTCTGAATTTCGCCAATGAGATAGCGTTGGAGCACTTCTTCACCCTTAATACGCAGGATGTCGTGCGGTACCAGAGGCCCATCGGTCAGGGCATCCCCGGCTTCAACCGTATCACCGGCATGCACGTTGAGGTGACGATCCCGAGGTACATGGTGTTCCTTTTCCATGCCGCTTTCGCTGCGAATCAGAATGGTCATCTTGCCTTTGCGCTTATCACTGCGCAGTTCGACTCGACCTGAAATCTCTGCCATGGCCGCAGGATCCTTGGGCTTTCTGGCCTCGAACACCTCGGTCACACGCGGCAGACCCCCTGTAATGTCCTGGGTACCGCCACTGGCCCTTGGCTGGTGTGCCAGGAGCTGACCGGCCAGCACGCCCTGGCCTTCCTGAACCTCAATACGGGCTCCGGCCGGCAGGTAATGCACGTCCAGGATCTTGCCGTTTTCATCCTCAATGATGACCTGCGGATGCTTGTCACCCTTGTGCTCAATCACAACCGGCTTGTCAGCGACCTTGCCGTCTTCTTCGGTGCTCGTTCGGCCCTTCTGTTCTTCAATCTGGACTGTCTCACCTTCAACAATGTCCACAAAGTTGATCTTACCGGAAACCTCCGCCAGGATCGGCGTCCTGTGCGGGTCCCAAGAAAACAGAATGTCGCCCAGGTTGATCTCCTGACCGTCTTTGACGCTCAAGATACCGCCATAGGGCACTTTGAACTTACCCAGCTCACGATCTTTGGTGTCTACGATCGCGATTTCACCGTTGCGTTTCAAAGCCACCATGACCTCGGCACCTTCATCGTTTTTATAGGAAACCACGTTAATATCGCGATACTGAATCTGACCCGGCGCCGTAGCCTTTTGTTCTCTTTCCAAAATCGCGTGCGAGGCCACACCCCCGGTATGGAAAGTACGCAGTGTCAACTGTGTACCAGGCTCACCAATCGACTGGGCTGCAATGATACCCACAGCAGAGCCTTCTTCCACCAGTTGGCCTCGACTCAGGTCCCAGCCATAGCACTTCGCACAGATGCCGAATGGACTGTCGCATGTCAATGCACTGCGCACGCGAATGGCATCCAGGCCCAAGGCTTCAATCTTGGTCGCCGCCGCAGGGGTAATCACCTCATTTTCGCGGGCGACCATTTCATCCGTCATTGGATTACGGATATTGTCACGTGCGGTCCGTCCCACGATCAACATGGAGAGAGGCACATGCACTTCATCGCCACGACTGAGTACCGTCTTCGTGATACCCTGCAACGTACCGCAGTCACGTTCGAGAATAATCACGTTCTGGCCCACATCGATCAGTTTACGCGTCAGGTAACCGGAGTTCGCGGTCTTCAGCGCGGTATCGGCCAGACCTTTACGAGCCCCGTGTGTGGAACTGAAGTATTCCAGCACGGTCAGGCCTTCTCGGAAGTTGGCCTTAATGGGCGTCTCAATGATCTCGCCACTGGGCTTGGCCATCAAGGCACGCATGCCGGCCAACTGCTGAATCTGGTCCACACTACCACGAGCCCCGGAGTCACTCATCAGGTAAATGGGGTTCAAATAGGGAGAGCCATCCTCATTTTTGTCTTCCTTGAGGCCTCGCAGCATTTCACTGGTCACGTCCACACGAGCCGTGGTCCAGGCATCAATCACCTGATTGTAACGCTCGCGTTCTGTGAGTACACCATCATTATAGCTTCTATAGATCGTCCTGATTTTCTTTTCGGTTTCCAGGATAATCTGGGCTTTCTTGTGCGGAATTTTCAGGTCCGTCAGACCGAAACTCAGACCCGCCAGCGTGGCGTACTTGAACCCTGTGTCCTTGATTCTATCCAGCAGATCGATTGTTTCAGCACCGCCGGCATAGGCAAAGCAGTCGTGAATCACGCGACTCAACTTCTTTTGCGACAACGCCTGGTTGTAGAAGGGCATCTTGTCACACAGGATATCGTCAAACAAACAGCGTCCCACCGTGGTCACGATAATCTGTGACGGCCTGGATTCGTCCGGTTGGATCAGCCCCTTGTCTGTGACGACAGGACGATTCTTCATGCGCACTTGAATCAATTCGTGCAGGCCCATCTTGCCGGTTTCATACGCCATAATGGCTTCGAACTTGTCTCGAAATCTTCCGACAATAGGATTTGCAACCTTCTGGGATTCACCAAATCTGAAGTCCTCAGTGGCAATGGTCAGGTAGTAGTTGCCCATGACCATGTCCTGAGACGGTCCCACCATGGGGGCGCCGTTGGACGGGCTGAAGATGTTCCCCGTGGTCATCATGAGGACGTGGGTCTCTGCCTGAGCCTCCACGCTCAACGGAAGGTGCACGGCCATCTGGTCACCGTCAAAGTCTGCATTGAATCCACGGCAGGCCAGGGGATGGAGCATAATGGCGTTGCCTTCGACCAGCACGGGCTCAAAGGCCTGAATGCCCATACGGTGAAGGGTCGGTGCACGGTTCAACAGTACGGGATGCTGGTGGATCACCTCTTCGAGAATATCCCACACATGCTCCTCTCGACGTTCGATCATGCGCTTGGCACTCTTGATCGTATCGGCATACCCATGCTGCTTGAGTTGTCTGATGATGAACGGTTGATACAGTTCCAGGGCAATCTTCTTGGGCAGGCCGCATTGATACAGCTTGAGATTCGGGCCCACCACAATCACGGAACGTGCGGAGTAGTCCACACGCTTGCCGAGCAGATTCTCGCGGAAACGGCCCTGCTTGCCCTTGATCATATCGGTCAGCGACTTGAGCGGTCGATTGTTGCTGCCGAGCACCGGTCTTCGACAGCGACTGTTGTCCAGCAGAGAATCCACGGCCTGCTGCAGCATGCGTTTTTCATTACGAATAATGACTTCCGGCGCATTCAGGTCAATGAGCTTCTTCAAGCGGTTGTTTCGGTTGATAATGCGGCGATACAAATCGTTCAAGTCACTGGTGGCAAAGTTATCACGTTCCAGCAAGACGAGAGGTCTCAGGTCCGGCGGAATCACGGGGATTGCTTCCAGCACGATCCACTGCGCCTTGTTGTCGCTGTTTCGGACTTCATTGATCGTCTTGAGACGCTTGGTCAGGTCCTTGATCTTTTGCTGACTATTCGTCTTGGTGATGGCCTCACGCAGCTCAAGACTGACCTGCTCAAGATCCATTCCCTCGAGCAAGGCACGTACGGCCTCGGCGCCCATCAGGGCGCGAAAGGCATTACCATACTTGGTACTGGCGTCGCGGTATTCTTCCTCGCTGAGGATTTGACCGACCTTCAAAGGGCTCTGCCCCGGTTCCGTGACCACATAATCCTGGAAATACACCAGCTTCTCCAGATCGGAGGCCTTCATGCCCAGAATGCTGCCAAGGCGATTGGGAATCGCCTTGAAAAACCAGATGTGCACCACCGGTGCGGCCAGATTGATATGGCCCATGCGCTTGCGACGCACGCGGCTGTGCGTGACCTTGACACCGCAGCGGTCGCAGATAATCCCTTTGAATTTCGTGCCTTTATACTTGCCGCAGGAACACTCCCAGTCGCGTTCCGGGCCAAAAATGCGTTCGCAAAACAGACCGTCTTTTTCCGGCCTGTAGGTACGGTAATTGATCGTCTCGGGCTTTCTCACCTCACCAAACGACCAACTCCTGATATCATTCGGACTGGCCAACGTGATCTTGACCGAACCGTAATCATTGATGCGATCGTAAATATTTCCTAACATCCAAGGCCCCTTACAACCGATTGGTTTCTTTTATAGACCTGCACTGCCGAGTCTTTTCTTTTCAAGCTGTATGTTCAATCCCAAGCCGCGGATTTCATTACACAGCACATCGAAAGACAGCGGAGTCCCTGCCTCAAGCGAATTATGTCCCTTCACCATAGACTCGTAAATCTTGGTGCGACCTTCCACGTCATCGCTCTTAACGGTCAACATTTCCTGAAGGGTATAGGCTGCGCCATATCCTTCCAAGGCCCACACTTCCATTTCGCCAAATCGCTGGCCACCGGTTCTGGCCTTACCCCCCAACGGCTGCTGGGTAATCAGGCTGTAAGGACCGGTTGCCCGGGCGTGAATCTTATCATCCACCAGGTGATGGAGCTTTAACATATACATAAAACCGATCGTCGATTTCTGATCCAAAGGTTCACCGGTACGACCGTCGTACAGTTGCGTCTTTAACGTCTGAGGCACATTTACGCAGAGTTCATCCACAGGCGGCATTTCGCCTCGCTCTTCGTACTCTTTCTTGCGCCTCATCATGGTTTCTGTGGCTTCAAGATTCAGGGCAAACACATCATCCTCTGTGGCCCCGTCAAACACAGGTGTCACGGCATGGAACCCAAGGACCTTGCCAATCCATCCCATGTGGGTCTCGAGAATCTGGCCGACGTTCATACGACTCGGCACGCCCAGCGGATTCAACAGAATGTCCAGCGGACGACCGTCTTCCATGAAGGGCATATCCTCTTCAGGCATGATCTTGGCAATCACACCCTTGTTTCCGTGACGCCCGGCCATTTTGTCGCCAATCGACAGGGTACGCTTGATGGCCACATACACCTTCACCATCTGGAGCACGCCGCTGGCCAGTTCATCCCCATGCTTGAGACGTTCCGTGCGCCGGGCCTTTTCCTCCTGGAAATCAACGATCTTGTTCCAGTAGCTGTCCACGATCTTCTTGGCATCCTGGCGTACAGAAGCCGGCTTGATCCACTTGACGTCGAAGTTTTCAATCTGCTCGTAGACCACTTCGTTGTCATCACTGGCACCCACATGCTGACGGGTCGACGCATCCACGATATTGCATTCATACTTCTCATGGAGGGTCGCGATCATCTTGCGGAAGGTGTCACATTCCTTGGCACGCATCTCCTTCTGGAGCTGCTTGATCTCTTCCTGCATCACCTTTTTCTGTTCCGGTGTGCCGGCCCCGCGGCGCGTAAACAATTCGGTCTTGATGACCACGCCTTCGTACCCGCTGGGCAGTTCCAGAGAATCATTCTTCACATCTTCGCCGGCCCGGCCAAAGATGGCATGCAGCAGCTTCTCTTCGGGGGTCAGTTCCACCTTGCTCTTTGGCACCACCTTACCCACCAGGATATCGCCGGGACAGACGCGCGTCCCTTCCCGCACCACCCCGTTCTCGTCCAGGTTTCTCAGGGCCTTCTCACTGACATTCGGAATGTCGCGAGTAAACTCTTCCTTGCCCAGACGTGTCTCACGCACTTCGGCCGTGAATTCATCGATGTGAATACTGGTGAAGTTGTCGTTCTTGCAGAGACGTTCGCTCACGATGATGGCGTCTTCAAAATTGAATCCGTCAAAGGACACAAATCCGACCAGGGCATTTTGGCCCAAGGCCAACACGCCTTCATCCGTGCCGCCGCCATCGGCAATCACCTCGCCGGCCTTGACCTCCTGCCCCAGGACCACAATGGGTTTCTGGTTCAGACAGGTTCGTTCATTGAGGCCCACGAATTTTTCCAGTTTATAATCATCCGTGTGATTGATTTCAATATGGGTCGCATCCACGGATGTGACAATCCCGTCATCCTTGGCACGGACCACCATACTGGAGTGCAATCCCACGATGCGTTCCATACCGGTCCCCACCACAGGCGCTTCGGTCCTGAGAAGCGGCACGGCCTGACGCTGCATGTTGGAGCCCATCAAGGCTCGGTTCGCGTCGTCATGTTCGAGGAACGGAATCAACGAAGCCGACACACCCACAATCTGTTTTGCGGAGATGTCAACGTAATCAACCTTCTTTTTGGGCACCTGTGCCAGTTCGCCCATTTCGCGGGCCAGCACCATGTCTTCTTTAATCTTGCCGGTTTTTGGATCCAGCACGCTGGGCGGGGCAAAGATGGCCTTCATCTCTTCATCTGCACGCAGATACACCACTTCGCCGCTGTCCTGGGCGTCTACAATTTTGCGATACGGTGTCAACAGAAAGCCGTACTCGTCAATCTGAGAGAAGATGGACAGCGAAGAAATCAGACCAATATTGGTGCCTTCCGGCGTTTCAATAGGACAGATACGCCCATAGTGGCTGATATGAACGTCTCGCACCTCAAACCCGGCACGACGACGATTCAAGCCTCCAGGTCCCAGCGCCGACAAACGTCTTTCATGGGTCAACTGACTCAAGGCATTGGTCTGGTCGACCACCTGACTCAATTCGCCTCGACCAAAGAAATAGTTGATGCTGCTGGCCACACTCTTGCTATTGATCAGATCCGCAATGCGCACCTTGACCTCAGCATCACGCCTGATGCTCATGCGTTCCTGTACGGTTTTACGCAGCTTCAGGAGACCCTTGCGAATCTCATCCGCTGCCAATTCATCGATGGTGCGCAAACGTCGATTACCGAGATGGTCGATGTCGTCCACTGCACCCTTATTAATACGCAAATCAAGAATATACCTGACCGTATTCAGGAAATCCTCAGGCCTCAGCGTCATTTCATCTTCATCGACGGTCTGATCAAACTTGCGATTCAGACGGAAGCGTCCGACCTTGCCCAGCCGATACCGGTTGGGGTCCGAGAACTTCTCAAAGAAAAATGCCTTGGCCTTTTCCTGATTGGGGGGATTGCCCGGTCGCAACCGCATGTAGAACTTGAGCAGGGCCTTTTCATGGCTTTCTGTATCATCTTCTGCCAGCGTATTGAGGATGATCGTGTCGCGAACCACCGTGACAACTTCCAGATCCTTTAGGTCGCTCTGCTGAATCAAGGCAATCTTGTCCGCCAGTTGAGCACCGGCCTTGATCAGAATTTCCCCGGTTTCCGTGTCCACCACGGGCCCGACGGTCCACATGGAAGGGTCCAGTTTCTTGACGGACACCTTCTTGGTGTCGTAGAACAAACGGATGAGTTCTTCAGTGGAACCAAAGGCTTCATCGACCGCCCGGAGAAATACGGTGGCCGGAATCTTACTGGACTGGTCAATCTTCACGACCAGGACGTCCTTGGGCGTCACTCCAATTTCAATCCAGCTGCCGCGTTCCGGAATGATACGACCGCCGTGCAGCACCCTGTCGCCTTCCTTGCTTTCAACCAGGAAATCGACACCGGGGCTCCTGTGCAACTGACTGACAATCACACGGATCGCACCATTGACGATAAATTCACCGCCGCCGACCATCACCGGAATTTCTCCAAGATAAATGGCCTGCTCTGCCAGATCCTCGCCCTCGCCGCTCTTCAAACGGCAGGTCAACTTCAAAGGATAGGCATACGTCAATCTAAGTTGGCGACACTCTCTGGGCGTATAATGCGGCTTCTCCAATTCATAATAGACATATTCCAACCGCATCTTCTTGTCATAACTCTCGATTGGAAAAATCTCTCTGAATAGAGATTCCAAGCCAAAGTCACCTCTTTGAGTGGGGGGTACGTCAAACTGGAGGAACTTGTCGAAACTAGCCCTCTGTACTGCCACTAAATTCGGGACCTCAACCGCATCTTTCACTCTGCCGAAATCACGCACGGTCTTAGAAACCATCAGCTACTCCCACCATCAACCCTATTCTACATCACACATTTAAGCACCATAATTGATCAGGCACATAAAAACAGGAGGGATCAGGTCTAGGCCAATTCAACGGTGGCACCAGCCGCTTCGAGCTGCTGCTTAATAGTCTCAGCCTCTTCCTTGGCAAGACCTTCTTTCACAGGCTTGGGAAGACTGTCAACCAAATCCTTGGCTTCCTTCAGGCCCAGTGCTGTAATGGCACGGACTTCCTTGATGACCTGGATCTTCTTGTCCCCGAATTCCTTGAGAATGACATCAAACGTGCTCTTTTCTTCGGCTTCTTCTGCAGCCGCCACTGGACCAGCCATCATGACTGCGCCGCCGGCTGCAGCTTCGATACCGTATTCATCCTTGAGATAATCCACAAGCTCCTTGGCTTGCATGAGGGTCAGGGCTACAATCTTGTCACCCAACTCTTTGATTTCTGCATTGATTGTTTTTGCTTCGTCAGACATTATATAGTTACTCCTGAAACCTAGCGCCTGGCAGTAGCCGAAACTCCACAGTTCCGTTTAACCCGAATCGGGGCAGCCACACAAGCCATTAGTATTGTTGATATGTTAATTGTTAATTTGTATGAGATATGGACCGGATGTCAGATCTAGGCAGCGTCCTTCTCTGCCTTCTCAATGATGGTCTTGACACAACCGGCAATCTTGGAACTTGGACCGACCAAGGCACCTGCAATCTGCGACGCAGGCGACATAATACAGGAGGCAATCTGGCCGTGAAGTTCGCGTCGTGTCGGCATCTTGGCAAGCTCTTTGGCAGCATCGCCGTCCAACACCGTACCATCCAGGAAAGCGCCCTTCAGCTTCACGGCCTTGACCTTCTTGGTCCAGTCCACCAGTTCCTTGGCAGCATCCACAATACTGTCGCCACCGAAGGCCACAGCACAGGGACCATTGAACAAGCCACAAGCAGATTCCATGTCCTTGCTGCGAAGAGCCCGCCTGAACAGGGAATTCTTGACCACGAACATCTCAACGCCCTTCTGCTTGAGCTCACCACGCATGACATTGTTATCCACGCCTGGCACACCCATCACATTAAAGACGATGAATTCCCTGACATCACCGTCAGCGACTTTTTGCTCAAATTCGCTTTGAATTAATTCTTTTACGTACTTGCTCATTTTTCACCTGTATTGTATGCATACCGGATTCTAAAACCCGGAGACCGTCAACATCGAACCCGTGACTAGAGACTCACCTGCACCCCAGGACTCATGGTTGCAGACATGGAAATCTTCTTGATATAGGTTCCCTTGGCAGCATTGGGTTTCATCTTCTTGATTTGATCGATAAACGCATCTGCATTCTCGACCAGCTTCGTATTCTCAAAGCTCTGCTTTCCGACAATCACATGCACATTGCCGCCCGAGTCATTCCTGAACTCGACCTTGCCCGCGGTGAACTCGGCCACGGCCTTGAGCACATCCATGGTCACGGTCCCGTTTTTGGGCGAGGGCATCTTACCTTGAGGGCCAAGCACTCTACCCAGCTTACCAACCTTCCCCATGACCTTGGGGGAGGCAATGGCCACATCAAAATCCAGCCACCCGCCGGACACCTTTTCGACCAGGGCGTCACAGCCGGCTTCAACCGCACCTGCCTTCTTGGCAGCTTCGGCCTCTGAATCGTCGCAAAAAGCCACGACCTTGCGCTGCATCCCAGTGCCGTGGGGCAGGGAGATGGCACCACGGATGAGTTGATCCGCCTGTTTTGGATCAATACCCAGCTGCATCACCAATTCCACAGTCTGGTCAAACTTGGCTGAATCAAAAGACTTGACCTTGTCCACTGCATCTTTCAAGCTCAAAGCCTCTTTGGTCGCTTTTTCAGCTACTTTTTTGTATTTCTTGCTTCTAAATTTCATGATTTAAATCTCATCCAAAAACCAGATCAGCATTTCACGCCAGACCGTTACTCCACATCAATACCCATGCTGCGTGCTGTACCACGGATAATCATCTCAGCCTTGTCAAGATCGTGGGCATTCAGATCCACCATCTTGGTTTCAGCAATCTTGCGCACCTGCTCCACAGTGACCGTGCCGACCTTTTCCTTGTTGGGTACGCCACTGCCCTTGGCCACTTCAGCGGCCTTTTTGAGCAAGACTGCCGCAGGCGGGCTCTTTACTTCAAATGTAAAGCTCTTATCGGTGTATACGCAAATTACGACGGGTACAGGGGTTCCGTTCAGTTCCCGTGTACGCTCATTAAATTGTGACACAAATTGACCGATATTGACACCGTGTTGCCCCAATGCAGGTCCAATAGGAGGGGCCGGTGTTGCCTGCCCGCCCTTGGCCTGTAATTTAATGATTTTAGCAACTTCTTTGGCCATTGTTATCCTTTATCCAAATGCACAAGAATTCAAACTTGTTTACAGCTTCTTTGCCACTTACTACCGTGAACACGGTCGTACTTAAATCTTCTCAATCTGCCAGTACTCAATGTCAAGCGGCGTGCTCCTGCCAAAGATCGTCACAATCACCTTGACGATACCACGCTCAGCATCAATTGAATCGACGGTACCTTCGAAATTCTCGAAAGCACCCTCTCTGATTTTAATCTGATCACCCTTCTGAAACTCCATTTTAATACTGGGCGTTTCCTCCGGTTTCTCAGTGTCAAACATCATCTTGGCAACGTCCGTGTCACGCATGGGTGTGGGCATGCCTTCTGCACCAATAAAATCACCCACACCTGAAGTGCTCTTAATCAAAAACCACGCGTCATCAGGCACCTTGCCCTCTTCCGTGGCTTCCATTTCCATGAACACATAACCAGGGTATAGTTTTCTCCGATGCACAGTCTGCTTGCCGGCGCGAATGCGTTTCACGTGTTCAGTAGGGACCTCAATCCGGCCAATCAGTTCATGCAGGCCTTCCTTCTCTACCTTAAGCGAAAGTGCATCCCTGACCTGAAGCTCCTTGTTCGCAGCAACTCGCAATACATACCATTGCATCGTGTGGTTCCATTTCTATTGTTATAATGACTGACATTTACCCAAGGCCGTTGAGATGAGTTACCCCAACAAAGAGGTAAACAGTGTACGGAACATCAGGTCCGTGGCCCCCAGCAGACCGGCCATGAAAACAACCACGGCAATCACAATCACGGTCGAGACCACAATTTCCTGCCTGCTGGACCAACTGACCTTTTTCAACTCACCCTCGGCTGAAATCATGAAATCAGCCAATGAGGGCTTGTTGCTCAACCAGAAGACCACATAGCTCAGAATCGCAAACAAACCTGCCGGCACAAAGTAAACGACCCATTGATTGAGATCCGTACCAGCCAGTTTTTTGTACAATTGGAGGCAGCCAATGCCCACGATGGCAGCCACAATCAATGCTGACCACAACCGTGTATTCTTGCCCTGGCCTCTTTTATATACGTGAAATCCCATACAAGCTTCCTAATACCAGATCACATTTTTCTGTTTAGCATAAACAGGCCAGGGAGGAGTTGAACCCCCAACCTTCGGTTTTGGAGACCGACGCTCTGCCAATTGAGCTACTGGCCTATCACAAGTTCAAAAAAGAGCGATTGCGATTCATCGTCTATTTACGACGAATCTTGTGCACTGTATGTTTTCTTTCACTCTTGCAGAACTTTTTTAATTCAATCTTGGGTGTGCCTTCAGCCACACTGACAGTGGTGCGGTAATTGCGATTCTTGCAATCTTTACACTCAAGCCAGACATATTCTCTTTTGCTTTTCTTCTTGGCCATTATTCTCAACCCTATCGTGTGTTGAAGTATAACACTAAGTGGCCCTGAACAGAGGCAGGGCCACTTAGTAATTTTCTAGCACCTATATCAAAATCCAAACGATTAAGGATTCCGGTTATTCCATCACCTTCGTGACCACACCAGCACCCACAGTACGGCCACCTTCACGAATCGCGAATCGCAGGCCTTCTTCCATGGCGATCGGTGCAATGATTTCCACATCCATGGTCACATTATCACCAGGCATACACATCTCTGCCTTGCCGCCGTCACTTCCCATCAGGGCATGCACGGCACCGGTCACGTCCGTGGTCCTGAAGTAGAACTGAGGCTTGTAGCCGGCAAAGAATGGTGAGTGGCGTCCGCCCTCTTCCTTGGTCAGCACATACACTTCGCCCAGGAACTTGGTATGGGGCTTGATGCTGCCCGGCTTTGCAATCACCTGGCCTCTTTCAAGGTCACTCTTTTCAACACCGCGGAGCAGGAGGCCGACATTGTCCCCGGCCTGACCTTCGCCGAGCGTCTTGTTGAACATCTCGACACCTGTACAGACGGTCTTGCGTACGTCCTTCTTGATGCCGATGATCTCGACTTCATCGCCAATCTTGACCTCGCCACGCTCGATACGGCCAGTACCCACAGTACCGCGGCCCTTGATGCTGAACACGTCTTCCACAGGCATCAGGAAGGGCTTGTCCACAGCACGCTCGGGGGTTGGAATATAGTCATCCACGGCTGCCATCAGTTCATCAATGCAGACACCCTTTGCATCGTCTGCACCTTCACTCTCCATCGCAGCCAGAGCAGAACCCCGGATAATGGGGATGTCGTCGCCTGGGAACTCATACTTGCTCAGCAACTCACGTATTTCCAGTTCCACGAGATCCAGCAGTTCAGGATCGTCGACCTGGTCAACCTTATTCATGAAGACTACGATACTGGGCACGTTTACCTGACGGGCCAGAAGGATGTGCTCACGAGTCTGGGGCATGGGGCCATCGCTGGCTGCCACCACCAGAATCGCGCCGTCCATCTGAGCGGCACCAGTAATCATGTTTTTGATGTAGTCAGCATGGCCCGGGCAGTCCACGTGAGCATAGTGACGACTTGCTGTCTCATACTCCACATGGGCGGTGTTGATGGTAATGCCACGTTCCTTTTCTTCGGGGGCATTATCGATTTCATCGAATTTCTTTGCCTTCATTCCCGACTTCAGGGCCAATCGCATAGTAATTGCTGCAGTCAGCGTTGTTTTACCATGGTCAATATGACCAATAGTACCAACATTTACATGCGGTTTTGTTCTTTCAAATACAGCCTTTGCCATTTTTAACTAAACCTCCAATGCTTCATTGGGTTGGCAATTATCACCGGACCGTCTTGCCAAGCTCACTAACAATGTTTTTCAATTTCACTAACGCACAATTGTCGACCATCAACCTGCAATCACAGCCCGATCGGACACGACATACTTTTTTTACAAAGCTGCTGATGGGATTCGGACCCATGACCTCGTCCTTACCAAGGACGCGCTCTACCAACTGAGCCACAGCAGCAAGCACATAAAACAACTGCTTTACGGCCTTAAGGCCTTATATAGCAGTTATTTACATCGGCATCTATGCCTGTTTTTCAGATATCCTACACAACATCTGCCTGCACTGCAACTGGTTCAACTGTGGCTAGCTCGTTGCGTAAATCGTGTAGGATACTGGATCGAACGAAAATTGCAACCAGAAAAAGAGCAAATATCACAAAAAAGGCTAAAAGTCCCGGCACTTTGTCCTCTGCACCGTGTGGGATTACCTCATGATGGGAGTGTGGGGGGAACGAGTGAGCGTCCCGGTATTGATGATGGAGTGACGCTGGTTTGAGAATGGACCATCTCGGAAGGGTTAGCCTGTCACAAGAGGAAGCTTGGCAGAAAGGTCTTGTCATTCACCATGCGTTCAACGTCCCTGCCCCCATCCCCCCCCCGGGGGGGAGTCACACTTCCTAGCTGGGTGAATTCGTGTCCGTGACCGTGTCAGCAGCCGTGGCCTCGACAGACAGCCAGAGGGCCTTGATCTTCTCCCATTCGGGCCTGGATTCCGAAACCTGGATGGCCTTGAGTACGGCATGCACGGTCGCTCTGGGATCCTGACCTTCCGGCGCCTCTGACAGGAATGTGTTTATCGCCTGAATAAGGCTGTCAGACTCATCCAGGTCTCGAACCTTGAGCTCGCTGCTCAAGAGAGCAGATACCTCTTTTACACGGCCGCCCTTCAGGTCAAGCCCCAGCAGGCGCGACCGAATGTTGGCCTTGCCTTCAGCATCCACGAGTTCGGCCAAGCTCATGTAGTGCTCTCTTGCACGCTCCAACACCCCGGTTTCCACACAAAAATCAGCAAAGTCCTGGTATACTTTGACAAGCAGTTCTTTATTTCCTGTGGCCTTGGCCCTCGCCACTTCAAGAAAACCCTGCCATTGCGAATTGGCGAGTTTTCCCTGCGTTCTCAGTGCTGTAAACCGGCCATACAGGGTTTCCAGCGTCTTCACTTCTGAACGAGAAAGGATGGTCAAGATGGTTTGCCAGGCCACATCCGCTTCTGTGCCTGCCTCAATCTTGGCCATGAGCCAATCGAGATCCTCCGCGGTTCCCACATCCTTGGCCAGGGCTATGACGCGAATCCTGACATTGGCACTGCTGTCGTTAACCAGTTTGGCCCTTAAGACTTTAAGCGCCTGGACATTGTCAATACTCACCAATCCTTGAAAGGCTTCTTCGCGGACCAATGGAGATTCATCTTCTAAGCACTTGTCAAAGATGGGCTTATACAAGAGTCTCGCCTGCCGCTTGCACCCGCTGGGATTGGCACATAACAGGGCCATGGTTCTGAGCAGATTTCTCTTGATGACAATATCGCCGGCCATCTCCCGCTCAAACCGTTCCTTGAGCAATCCCAGGTAGGTGTCAATGTCTGTCTCAGCCAGACCATTCTTCTCCAGCAGTCGGCTGATGACATCAGCGCCTTTGACGGCCTGATCTGCACTGGGATCTGCCAGGAATTTGGCGGCCAGTTCCAGGGTCTTGGCCTTAATCTCATCAGGCACGCCTTCAGCAACCAGCGCAGTTCTACAAGCCTCTCCCAATGCTGCAAAGAGCTTGGTTCGCACATCCGCCTCTTTTTCGATATTGAGCTGCTGAATGAGGACATCCGCAGAATCGATCTTAACAATATTAAAAAGCTGGGTGGCCGCATTGAGCCTGACCATTTTGTCAGAGTCTGAAATCAGGCTTTTCAGGACTGGCGTCAGGCTGTCCGGTAATTCCGTATTGGCCTGGGTACGCCATTTATACACCTTGTCGATGGCCCAGAGCTTGCGAAATGACTGCGGCGCTTTAAGATGTTCCAGCAGCAGAGTCTCTCTCACCGTTGTATCAGCCTGATCATAGTGCTTGTCCAGGACGTCCTTAAACAGACGCTTCCACATCTCCACCTGGGCTCGCTCGGCCCGGAGCTGTTTATCCTGCCTGAAGACCCAATTTTTTAGGAACTCGTCCTTACTCATGCGTTCTAGTTCGTCAATGATCCGATCACGATCAGCAGGACTGCTCACCTGGGGAATGGGCATTGAGGGCAATATACCATTGGCAGCCTCTGAGACCCTTGGCTCGGGATCATCCCCCAGCTTGAGAATCGCAATGGGGGCCCTCTTGTCGAGTCTCAGCTTGAGTCCATACATGGCATTCAACCGCACCTGCACATCCTGCGACGCGTCACGAGCCAAAGACTCAAGAGGGAGCCCCACAGTATTGTAGTCATAGATAAGCAATGCTTCAGTGGCCAGGGGGAGGACCGGTTGCTCAGTTTCCTTAATCATGCCAAGCAACGGCTCAATGAACTGTTCTTTGCTGCTTATTTCAATTCCCGAACTGGTTTTGGATTGACTCAGTACCTTGCAGATTGCAGCCCGGGCCTCTGTGTTTTCCCGGTTCTGTAATGCCTCCAGCACCAATTCGCGTGCCCTTGGGTCTTTGCTCTGAAGCATGATGTTGGCTGCCATCAGACGCATCTGCTCGGTCGACCCGGTCAACAATGCGATCTTATTCATTTCCAGTTGCGTGTCATCCCCGGTGGTTGCGGCCACTACGGATTCCGTATCCGGCTCCTGAACCTGCGCAGCACAACTCGCGCTGATCAAAACAAACACACATAACGTGGCTACACTGGATAATCTCATATACTCTTGAGCCTACTTTCTCAAGCACTTTGCAGCAAAATTACAAACATACAACACACTTGCTAATAACCTATGAGTCAATGCCCTAAAAAATAAGTTAATCCGGGTAGCCCTGCAATAGACAATCACAACATAAGTTAAAAGTAATTAAAAAAAATCCATAGATCCCAAATATCCTGGCTCCGGGCTACTGCCTGGGATGAAATTGCTTATGCACACTCCTTAATCTGTCTTGGTCCACATGCGTGTAAATCTGGGTCGTGGCAATGTCCACATGGCCCAACATCTCCTGAACACTTCTTAGGTCCGCACCGCCAGAAAGCAGATGCGTGGCAAAACAGTGCCTCAGTGTGTGGGGCGAGATACTCCTTGGCATCCCTGCACGAATCGCATACTTTTTAACGAGCCGCCATATTTCAATACGTCCCAGAGGTCTGCCTGTTCGGCTGAGCAGCACGTATCGGTCACTTTTTGGTCCCTCGAGCTCCGGCCTCTGATTTTTGAGATAGTCCTCAACAGCCCCGATGGCAGCTCGTCCCAGCGGCACCACGCGCTCACGCCGCCCTTTACCGAAACATCTCAGATACCCTATTTTTAAATTGAGATCCTGAAGCGTCAATCCAACCACTTCACTGGCTCGCATGCCTGTGGCATACAAAAGCTCGAGCAAGGCCCGGTCTCTCAGAAAATACGCGTCGGCCTCGTTGGGCGAATGAATCAGTTCCATCACCTGATTCCGGCTGCAAATCCTGGGGAGTCTCTGCCAGATCTTGGGCGTATCCATTTGGCTGCTGAAATCGTCTTGGACCCACCCATTGAGCTTCCCATACCTGAGCAGCATGCGAACCGCCACCCAGAAACGCTTGATCGTATTCTCGCTGCGTCCCTGCTCTGACAGGGCCTGCATGTAGTCTCGAATGGTCAGGAGATCGATCCTCTCCAGCGTGTCGATCTGTGCCTCCTGACAAAAGGAAAGAAAGCCCTTGAGATCGCGGCCATAGGCAAGCGTTGAATTGATGGACAGCCCCGCTTCAACGGTCAAGTAGTCCAGAAAGCGTTTAACCCTATCCCCTAACGGCAGACACAGGAGTCGCTGACCTAATGATTGACTCTGAATTGAAGACATAGGATTGGCCACCACAATGGTAATTCAACGATTCAAACCAAATCTGACAGATTTATCGGCAAACCATTGCACCGTGCTTTAGTGCTCACTGCACGCCTAAGTCCCTGCTGAACCGGTCTTGTCTGGAGATTCTGCCTCTCTGACACACAATCCAAGTTTCCTGACCAGGGACAACTTTACCAATATCTGACAAAAATACACACCCTGCCCCAAGGCGTCCGAAAAGAAAACCATCCCATATACGGTCTCCCCAGAATTGCGCCTTGTCCCTTCCAAGTGATCGGACTATAATCACGCTCTGAACTCGAAATATCATCCAGCAAGGATACAAAGAGCCCATGAAAAAACGAATACAGAGAGTGCTTTTCTTTTGTGTCTTAATGTCCATAACTGGCTGTGAAGAACAGGCTTACTACACGGATGCCCAAGGAAGCCAGGCCCTCACCTTTCCGAACACGAACAGGATCGAGGCCATGCAGGCCGCAGAGCATATCCTGGGACAGATGCATTTTACCATCAGTGAGCTCGACACCGCCACAGGCACCCTCACCACAAATCCCCTGCCCGGCGCCCAGTTTTTTGAGTTTTGGCGAAAAGACGCGGCCAGTTCGACAAGCCTGGTAGAGTCATCGCTTCACACGATCAGGCGGTCAGTCACGCTTGAATTCTCCGAACAGGACACCAGTACAGTGGCCAGATGCCTTGTCCTGACCGAGCGTTTAAACGTACCCAATCGAGATGTGACCGGACACTCCAGGGCCAACAGCGTACTCACGGAGACTTCGTCGTCCATACCGACCATGCGACTGGACCAGGCGCAAAAGGATGGCATGGACTGGGTGTCCCTCGGATACGATCCGGACCTGGCTCAATCCATTCTGTATCACATAGAAACTGAACTCACTGACATCACCAGCTCGAAATAACAGACCCAAGACCAAGGATGCACATGAAAGTATTAGTTTGTGGTGGCGCCGGATATATTGGCAGTAACATGGTCTCACTCCTGTCAGGTCAAGGCCATACCCCGGTGGTGTATGACAACCTCAGCAAAGGCCATAAAACGGCCGTTGCACAGGCCCCTTTGGTCCAGGGTGACCTGGCCGACTTTGACGGGCTCGTCCAGACCCTCAAGCACCATCAGATTGAAGCAGTCATGCACTTTGCCGCGTTCATCGAGGTCGGTGAATCTGTCAAGGCACCACTTCGATACTATCAGAACAATCTGTGCAACACCCATACCCTGCTCAAGGCCATGGACACAGCAGGCGTGGACAAGTTCGTATTCAGCAGTACAGCTGCGACGTACGGCATGCCCGCAGAAGTCCCCATCCCGGAGAGTCTGACCAAGAATCCCATCAATCCCTACGGTGAAACCAAATGGGCCGTGGAACGCATGTGCCACTGGCAGGCCCAGACCGGCAGACTCAAGTATGCAGCCCTGCGATACTTTAATGCCTGCGGTGCAGGCAAACACAGTACACTCGGCGAAGATCATCGCCCTGAATCGCATCTGATCCCCTTGATCATCCAGGCTGCCATGGGCAAACGCGAAGACATCAAGGTCTTCGGCGCTGATTACGACACACCGGACGGTACCTGCGTGCGGGATTACATCCATGTCGAAGACCTGTGCAGAGCACACCTCCTGGCCCTGGACAAGCTGGGGACAGAATCCGAACTGGCATATAACCTGGGCAACGGCACTGGGTACTCCGTACGCCAAGTCATTGACACGGTCAGAGAAGTCTCTGGCAGGGATTTCAAGGTCACAGACATGCCCAGGCGTCCGGGCGACCCGGCCGTGCTCACAGCAGACCCCACCAGGGCCCGCACTGAGCTCGGCTGGCGCACCACCTATGTGGACCTGAAGACCATTGTGGAGACCGCGTGGAAATTTCATCGCGATCATCCCCATGGATATGAAGACTAGCGATCTAGGATTGCATATTTCTGATTTTTCATTTTGGGAGTGATTAATGAGTACGTTATTCATTGGCGTGGATGTAGGCGGCACGAATATCAAGATCGGGTGCTTTGATGGGGATCTCAAGCTTCTTGAAAAGGTCTCTGTGACCACAGACGTGGACATGGGACCGGAGGTGGTGGTCCAGCGCATGGGAGAGGCTGTCAGGCAACTACTGAAGGACCTCGGGTACAGCCTGAAAGATGTGCGAGCTGCAGGCATTGGCACGCCCGGCCCTGCGGATTACAAGGCCGGTATCATCATCAACTCCACCAACATGCCCACCTTCAAGAATACCCCGATCCGCCAGATGCTCTCAGACGAACTGGGATGTCCTGTGGCCTTTGACAATGACGCCAATGTGGCGTGTTACGGTGAATTCACCGTGGGCGCAGGCAAGGACGTCAATGACATCGTGTTCTTTACACTGGGCACTGGTATAGGCTGTGGTATCGTGTCACACGGAAAACTCGTTCAGGGCGCCACCGGCAATGCCGCAGAAGTCGGCCACGTGATTGTACAGCCCGGCGGTGAACCCTGCAACTGTGGCCAGCGAGGCTGCGTGGAGGCCATTGCCTCAGCCAGCCACACGGCGCGCCGGGCTGCAGAAGCCGTCAAGGCAGGTGAAACCTCCAGCCTCTCGATCCTCCCTGAAATCACCTGCAAGGACGTGTTTGAGCACATGGCCCAGGGCGACGCCCTGGCCACGCGCATCATCGATGAAACGGCCCGTGCCCTGGGTCTGGTGTGCGTCAACATGCTCCACGCCACTGATCCGGCACGCATCGTCTTTGCAGGCGGCATGATCGCAGCAGGCGACGTCCTGCTCCAGGCCATTCGCCGCCATTTCGAGGCCCAGATCTGGACGCTTCGAAAGGAAACCGTGGAGATCGTGTTTGCCTCTCTTGGTGAAGACGCGGGTATTTTCGGTGCAGCGGCCCTGGGCAGAGACGCCTGATCCGGACCGCCGGTACACGGTCGGCACGTCAGGGTCTGAAAGAAAGACTCTGCGTCATATGTTAGTGCACCTGTGTCTGGTGCGTCGTATAAGGATGTAAAATGTTTTATCTCTCACAAACCGACAGGAGTTTAATCCTATGAAAACAGTCAAGCAGGAAGTATGGTTCATAACGGGCAGCCAGCATCTATACGGAGAAGCAACACTCAAGCGCGTGGCTGAGGATTCAAAAAGGATCGCTCACACCCTGTCACGCGCCAAATCGCTGCCCGTCAAAGTCGTATTCAAACCCACTCTGACCACGCCCGATGCAGTCACGGACCTGTGCATCAAGGCCAATTCTTCTGCCGACTGTATCGGCCTGATCTGCTGGATGCACACCTTCAGCCCGGCCAAGATGTGGATCACTGGACTCAAGGTCCTGCAAAAACCCTTTATGCACCTGCATACCCAGTTCAACCGCGATATCCCCTGGGACAGTATTGACATGGACTTCATGAATCTCAACCAGTCTGCCCATGGCGGACGCGAATTTGGATTCATCTGCAGCCGTCTCCGGAAAAACCGCAAGGTCGTGGTCGGTCACTGGCAGGAGCCGGCTGTGCAGCACAAGGTCGGCGTATGGATGAGAGCGGCCATGGCCCATCATGATTCCCAGGGCGCCAGAATTGCGCGTTTTGGTGACAACATGCGTGAAGTGGCCGTCACAGAAGGCGACAAGGTCGAGGCCCAGAAGTGCTTTGGCTATGCTGTCAACGGATATGGCGTGGGTGACCTGGTGGCAGCCATTAGCCAGATCTCCGAAGCGCAGGTGGACCGTCTGGTCAAGGACTACGATGCCCAGTACGAAGTGGTCAAGGCCGGTCGCGACGGCGGCAAGAAACGGGAATCCGTGCGTGAGGCGGCGCGCATCGAACTCGGCATGCGAGCCTTCCTCGAAGCCGGTGACTTTGTGGGCTTCACCACCACCTTTGAAGACCTCTACGGCCTCAAGCAACTGCCAGGCCTGGCAGTTCAGCGCCTCATGGCAGAGGGCTATGGGTTTGGTGCAGAGGGTGACTGGAAGACCGCCGCTCTGGTTCGGGCCATGAAGGTCATGAGCCAGGGTCTGACCGGCGGCACCAGCTTTATGGAGGACTACACCTATCACCTCGAACCAGGCAACCAGAAGGTCCTGGGTGCCCACATGCTGGAAATCTGCGATTCCATTGCCAATGGCAAACCCACCCTGGAAGTCCACCCTCTGGGCATCGGAGGCAAGGCCGATCCCGTACGCCTCGTGTTCAATGTGGATCAAGGCCCTGGCCTCAATGCCTCGATCATTGACATGGGCAACCGCTTCCGCATGGTGGTCAACACCGTGGATGTGGTCAACCCGGATGCCGACCTGCCCAAGCTGCCCGTGGCCCGTGTGGTCTGGGTACCAAAACCCAATCTCGAAGTGGGTGCAGGGGCCTGGATCCATGCCGGTGCAGCGCACCATTCAGGCTTCTCCATGGCCCTGACAGCCGAGCACATGGAAGACTTTGCAGACATGTTCAACCTCGAATACGTCGAAATCAACGAAGCCACCACCATCACTGACATCAAAAACCAGCTCCGCTGGAACGAAATGTACTACATGCTGGCCAAGGGGCTCTAGGTTTCTGGCTGTTGGCTAACGGCTGCCCCTGACCCCTGATCCCCAACCCCTGACCCCCGAAACGGAGGTGTCGAGTTATGACAAGAAAAACGTTGTCCGTAGCGTTCATCGCTGTATTGGCCCTGCTGTCAACAGGGTACGCCACCAATGTGGATGAATCCCTGGTGCCTGAATACACACTACCGGATGCGATGGTACTGGCCAGTGGTGAGCCAGTGGCCACTGCCGAACAGTGGCGTACGCAACGTCGCAATGAACTGCTGAGCCTGTTCAGGGCCCATATGTACGGCCAGGCACCCGGGTCGACAGCGTTTGTACAGACAAACAGAGAGACAGTCCTGGATGCCCTGGATGGACGCGCCATACGTCAGCAGGTGACCCTGCGCCTCAGTGACATACCGGACAGCCCTGAACTGGATCTCTTGATTTATCTGCCCAAGCAGGCAGCCAAGTCACCAGTGCCCGTGTTTCTCGGCCTGAATTTTCAGGGCAACCACACCATCCATACGGACCCGGGCATTCGTCTGTGCCGATCCTGGCTCCCTGAAAATCGCCAGGCCACTGAAGCGTCGCGGGGCGCAGCTGCGTCACGCTGGCCCGTGGAAATGATCCTGGAGCAGGGATTTGGTCTGGTCACACTGTACTATGGTGACATTGACCCGGACTTCCACGACGCATTCAAAAACGGGGTGCACGCCCTGTATCCCACGCTACAGCAGCGGAGCGACAACTTCAGTACCATTGGTGCCTGGGCCTGGGGCCTGAGCCGAGTCATGGACACCCTGGAAACTGACACACAGATCAACGCCAAACGAGTCGCAGTGCTGGGGCATTCACGCCTGGGCAAGACCTCGCTGTGGGCCGGTGCCACAGATGAACGCTTTTCCCTGGTCATCAGCAATGACTCCGGATCAGGCGGAGCAGCCCTGTTTCGCAGGTGCTTTGGCGAACGCATCGAAGACCTCAACACCCGCTTTCCCCACTGGTTCTGCAAGGCCTTCAAGCAGTATGACTACAAAGAAGACACACTGCCCTTTGATCAGCACATGTTGATCGCGCTCATGGCACCGCGGCCTGTGTACGTGGCCAGCGCCACTCTGGACACCTGGGCAGACCCCAAGGGTGAATTCCTGGCGGCCAGGGCTACCAATCCTGTGTACCGCCTGTTTGGCTTTGAAGGCCTGCCTGCCACACAATGGCCCGAACCAGACCATCCCATTCACGGCCGCATCGGCTACCACCTGCGCACAGGCAAGCACGACCTCACAGCCTATGACTGGACCCAGTACATGGCCTTTGCCAAACAGCAATGGTCTCTATCTGCAGGCTTAGACTAGTTCTGCAACGAGGGTTTGGGGGCGATGCAAAAGGAACTGACCACGGCCATATTGCCGAACGGATCACTGACCCTGGAATGGCATGATCTGGAGGAGCCTGTGTCCAGGGATCAACAGATCCTTCAGGACGAGGTGATCCAACGGTTCGAGGACCATGACCATGGCTGGCTGTTGTTCCTGGGATTTTCCGATCCAGCGATCTCCTTGTGCGAGTCTCTGGCATTTTGGCGGCGCGTGGCAGGGACCTTCACCGACCGCCTGATCAAGACTGAAGACCTGGAAACCCTGCGACACAAGGTGACAGTGACATTGACACCGGACGAGGCCCGGGTCTTTCTGGAAACAGCCCCGTTTATGCCCGGGGCCGCATACCTGACCCAGGAGGTCATCCAGGAGATCTGGTCCCAGCTCAATGGGGCTTTCCGGAAGCAGATCAAGGCCCACACAGGCACTGTGGCAACGTTTGTCCAGACCTTGAGCGCCAGGGTTCACCTGGTGGGACGGGTGTTTTTTCATTTGGTGGAGAGCAAAAAGGAGGCGTATCCCTTTGCCTTCATGGCCACCTATTCCACGGGCCTCAACACCCGAGGCGAGTCCAGACACCTGCCCCTCAAACATGCCCTGACCGAATTCGGCGCGAACAGCCGCAAAATGCTCGATCTGCTTTCTACTGTATACCGGGCTGCCAAGGAAAGCCCTTTCATCTCGGACATCCTGGCCAGTGGCGAGATCTTCCATCCCCTGGCCCTGCATGCAAATGAGGCGTATGGCATTTTAAAAGAGGTCACCCTGTACGAGACTGCCGGTATCCTGTGCCGCATTCCCAACTGGTGGAAGCACCGCACAGCAGGTGTGCATCTGACCCTCAACATCGGCGAGAGACCGCCTACCTCTCTGGGCCTGGATTCCTTGCTTGACTGCCAGGCCGGCCTGCGTCTGGGCGAGGACGAGGTCACAGAAGAGGAAGTCCGACGTATCCTGGCTGAATCGGAAGGTCTGGCCTTTCTCAAGGGCAAGTGGGTGGAAGTCGACCGCGATCGCCTGGCCCAGACCCTGCATGCCTATGAACAGGCGCACACCCTGATGCAGGCAGGTCAACTCACACTGCGTGAGGCCATGCGGCTTCAATTGGGCGGCCACCAGATGACAGCCACACAAACCGACGCGGACACAGAGGTGTCACACGGCCAATGGCTCCAGAGTGTGATGGACAAACTCCGCCATCCTGAGCAGATCCACAGGGTCTCTCTGCCTGCCAATTTTGGGGCGAAGTTGCGTCCCTACCAGCAGACAGGACTGAACTGGCTCTGTTTCCTCAACACCCTGCAACTGGGGTCCTGCCTGGCAGACGACATGGGCCTGGGCAAGACCATCCAGATGCTGGCCATGCTGAGCACACTCAAGGCTGCTACGCCCGGAAAATCATCAAAGAAACAAGGTGTCCCCAGTTTGCTGGTGCTGCCAGCGTCCCTGCTTGGCAACTGGAGCGACGAGATCCAACGGTTTGCGCCGTCACTTCGTTTTGTCGTGGCCCACGCCTCAGGCCCCCTGGATCGCAAGACGCTACAGACCGGGCCGGTTTTAAAGGATACGGACCTGGTGATCACCACCTACGCCCTGTGCCAGAAATACGCGTGGCTCCAATCCCAAACGTGGAACCTGGTCATTTTGGATGAAGCTCAGGCCATCAAGAATCCCGGCACAAAACAGACCCGGGCCGTGAAGAAGCTTAAAGCTCGAAATCGCATCGTGTTGACAGGCACACCCATTGAGAACCGTTTGTCTGACCTGTGGTCCCTGTTTGACTTTCTCAACCCGGGCCTGCTGGGCACAGCCTCTGAGTTTTCAAAATTCGCCAAGGCCCTCAAGGACAATCCCACAGGGTATGCACGCCTGAAAAAGATCATCGGCCCGTACATCCTCAGACGCCTCAAAACAGACAAGACCGTCATAGCGGACCTGCCTGACAAGGTGGAGATAAAGACCTATGCTGAGCTCAGCAAGAAACAGATTGTCCTGTACAGGCAACTGGTAGAGCAACTCAAAGACACCCTGGAAGAAGAGTCCACGGACATCCAGCGCAAGGGTCTGGTCCTGGCGTCGCTCATGAAGTTCAAGCAGTTGTGCAATCATCCAGACCAGTATCTGGGCCAGGGCGCATTTGCCGAAGATCACAGCGGCAAGTTCCAGCGTCTGCGCAGCCTCTGCGAGACCATCCATGAGAAACGTGAGAAGGTCCTGATCTTCACCCAGTTCCGGGAAATCATCGATCCCCTGCACACCTTCCTCACCTCCCTGTTTGGCAGTGATGGACTCGTCCTGCACGGCGGCACGGCCGTCAAAAAACGCAGAGACATTGTCTCAAAATTCCAGACCGACCCCGCCATCCCCTTTATGGTCCTGTCCCTCAAGGCCGGGGGCGTAGGCCTGAACTTGACAGCCGCCAGTCACGTGATACACTTTGACCGATGGTGGAACCCGGCCGTTGAAAACCAGGCGACTGATAGAGCCTATCGCATCGGCCAGCACAAAAACGTGGTGGTCCACAAGTTTATCACCCAGGGAACGCTGGAAGAAAAGATCGACAAACTCCTGGAAGACAAGGCCGAACTCTCGCGTCGTATCGTACCCACAGCCCAGGAACAATGGGTCACGGAAATGAACAATCAGGAACTATTGGAACTCTTCACCCTATCCTTATAAGGAACCTCGCATGGGATTCTATGACTACGGCTACCCCGCCTACGTGTCTGTCGCCCAAAAACGGGCCAAGGCCAAACGCCAACTCGAAAAGCTCCGCAAGAAGAACCCGAACCTCCGACCCATCGTCCTGGAGGGTTCAGCCCTGACCAGAACATGGTGGGGCAAGGCGTGGAACAAGAACCTCGAACGGTACGCAGACTTCTCCAATCGCATCGGGCGCGGACGCAGTTACGTACGTCACGGCGCAGTCCTCGACCTCCAGATCGCACCCGGTAAGGTCACAGCCCTGGTCCAGGGCAGCCGAAGCAAACCGTACAACGTAGACATTGACATCAAATCCATTACCAAGACTCAATGGCAGACCATTGTCCAGGCAGTGGGCAAGGAGCTATCGTCTCTCGAGCAACTGCTCGAAGGCCGTTTCCCCAAGGCTCTCGAGACCACATTCACCAAAGAGAAGCAAGGCCTGTTTCCCACGCCCAGAGAGATCAGCCTGAAATGCAGTTGCCCGGACTGGGCCACCATGTGCAAGCACGTGGCCGCCGCACTCTACGGCATCGGCACGCGCCTGGACGAAGATCCCCTGCTGTTCTTTGTCCTGCGTCAGGCCAAGGTCGAGGACCTCATCACCCAGGCCGTACAGGACCAGTCCGACAAACTCCTCAAACAGGCCAAACGAAAGAGCACGCGCGTCATCGACGACTCTGAACTCGGCGATGTCTTCGGCATTGACCTGGACACGGAAACCAAAGCCGTCCCAAAACACCACATCAAGACAAGTTCGCGCCAGACCAAGAAGGCCGCCGCCCCAAAACGCAAGACCGCAAAAAAGAAGGTCGTCAAAAAGAAAGCTGCCAAGACCGCCAAAAAGGTCAGTCAAAAGAAGACTCAAAAGCCGGTGAAGAAGCCGGCGAAGAAGGTGGTTAAAAAAGTGGTCAAAAAGAAGGTCGCTAAAAAGACCAAGACATAAAGGTCCCACGTACCTCTTAGCTGTGTCAGGCAAAACTAGTGAGCACTGAAAAGAAATGGCAGCCACTGCCGGCCAGGACAAACAGGTGCCAGATGCCGTGGCTGAAATTGAGCTGACGCCACGCATAGAATACCACGCCAAGGGTGTAGCAGCAGCCGCCTGCTACAAGAAACACAGTACTGATAGTCGGCAGGGCCCGGGTCATGGGCACAATGGCAAACACGATCATCCAGCCCATGAGCAGATACAACACCACCATCAGCTTTCGAAACCGGGTCAGGTAGATGGAGCGGATGATCACACCGATCAATGCCAGCGCCCAGATCACGCCGAACAGAGTCCACCCCACAGGGCCTCTGAGTGTTGTGAGCAGAAACGGCGTATAGGTGCCTGCAATGAGCAAAAAAATCGCCACGTGGTCCAGGCGTGCGAATACTCTTTTGACCCGTGGGTTGGTGACGCTGTGATAAAGCGTGGAAAACGAATAGAGTATGATCAAGCTGCTTCCAAACACGGCCGACCCCACAATGTGCCATGCGGTCCCCTGCTTCACTGAAAGGACTATCAACCAGATCAGGCCCGCAATACTAAATAACGCACCCATGCCATGAGTAACACTGTTAAACACCTCTTCACCGGGAGTCAATGTGCGACGTTCTGCCTTATTTTGTGTAAGCGTGATCACTGTTTAGGTTCTCTTTCACTGACTCAATCCGGCTGGCTGACGAGAAATGCCTGAACGGATTCAACACTGTGATCACCCTGCAAAATGCGCGAACAATCTCGCTTTTTTTCCACAGTATGTTTGACATGGGCAGATTGCGTGGTATCCCCCAGCAGAATCGCACCGACCATGTGACTGTCTCTAAAGACATAGGATTGATAGTGGCCGTTCACGGTGCCTTGGATCACCTCAAAACTGGCGTCTTCCGGCGTAATGTCACCGATACTGAACATATCAAAGCCCAGGACCTTGAGCATGTTGGACCGAGGCACACCGAGAAATTCAGTGGGGCTGCCAGCCGCATTGAGCCCTGCAATACTGCCCTGGAACTGAGCTGGCCCCCAGAGACCATAGACCATGCCTTGATGTTCGGTCACGTCACCCGCCGCGTAGATATCCGGCACGGAGGTCTGCAGGTGATTATTCACCACAATACCGCTGTGCACCTCCAGCCCGGCCAGGCGCGCCACGTAGCTATTGGGACGCACACCTGTCGACATGATGACCAGATCGGCAGGCACCAGATCGCCGTCCTCCAGGAGCACGCCGCGGGCCCGTTCATCCCCCACGATTTCTTTGACCCTGACCTTGGGGTACAGCTCGATACCCAGAGAACGCACGTGGGCCTCGAGACTCACTGCCGCAGTCTGTGTCAGTTGCCTGGGCAGAAGCCAGCCATACCCCTCCAGTACTGCCACGCGATTGACCTTGCCCACCAGGGCCCCTGCCGCTTCCAGGCCCAGAAGTCCCCCGCCTATGATCACCACCCGAGCATGGGCTTGAGCCAGGGCCAGAATGTGATCCGCATCTTGTCTGGTACGCAGGACCGTGACATTCTCGCGGTTGGCACCAGGCACCGCAGGCACAAAGGGATGAGAGCCCATGGCCAGAATCAGTTTGTCGTAGGACAAGTCTTCACTGTCTCTGAGCGTCAATCGCCGCTGATCCGTATCCACAGTACAGAGTTCGGTGGAGGGTCTGATCTGAATATCGCGTTCCTGATACCAATGCTCCGGATGCAGGGGCAAGCGCTGAGCCCCAATCTGCCCTGCGAGGTAGCGTGTGAGATTCAGCCGGTAATACGGCAGTCCCGCTTCCTTGGACAGGATCACGATTTTGGCATCAGGCGACACCTTCCGAATCGATTCAGCAGCCGAGATCCCGGCAATGCCGGCCCCTACAATGACAAAGGTCTGTGGTTTCTCACCAGAGGCAAACTGCTCGACCGTATCCGCATGATACACCTCAAATTGATCAGCCGGCGCGCCGCAGACCGGGCAGACTTCAGGCGGCGTGTCTCCATCAGCCACATAGTCACACAGCAGACAGCGCCACTGGGATGCGCCATCCGGTACGGCTGGACCAGGTTCTTCATAGGGCTCAAACAGATCACGTCCTGCACCGCAGAGCACACAACATTCCGGGGGCTCATCACCCGTATGAATATAACCACAAACAGTACAAATCCATGCCTTGGGGCGTACGGCCATCGGTTCTCCCAGCAGTCTAATACCATAAAAAAACGGCGTATCCCTGCAACAGGAATACGCCGTGCATTTTACGCGACCTCTTATGCTACTTCAATAAACTTACCTGCAGGGGCGCCGCAAACCGAGCACTTATCCTCAACGCCATCATACACCGTGTTGCCGCAGATTTCGCACACATAGACCTTGCGATCAGCCAGGTCTTTGCCGCCCTTGACCGCATCCAGGGCCTTGGCATACATATTGTAATGAACCTCTTCCACGACCAGGGCATTGCGAAAGGTAATCTCAGCCGCTTTGTTGCCCTCGGCCTGAGCCTCTTTCACGTAGGGCGGATACATGGTCTGAAACTCAAACCCTTCGCCCGCCGCAGCCTCGGCCAGATTGGCGGCCGTGTCCTGGATGCCACCCATGGCTCGAAGATGTGCATGGGCATGCACGGTTTCAGCAGCAGCCGCAGCTCGAAACAGCCTGGCCACATTGGGATAACCGTCCTTGTCTGCTTTCGCCGCAAAGGCCAGATACTTGCGATTGGCCTGACTCTCACCAGCAAAGGCCTCTGCTAAATTGTCTTTTGTTGCCATAGATTGACTCCCATTCAGTTGCTTCATTGAAAAACAGATTAATAAGCTTCGGAGCCTTATGTTAAATTGGAATCCGGCTTACTTGTCAAGCCTTTTGTGACCTGACAAAAGGTGGGAAATGGAACTTTTATGCTTGGAAAAACACCACACCTCAGAGCACGGCCAATGCGAAGACGTCTAACCGAGTTGGCAAGTAACGTGCCTTAATAGTCTTTCTTTGAAATGGCGACAGGCGTCTGTGGGATCTGGGGCTTGAGTTACAGCGGAGCACACGGCAATGGTTTGTGCACCTGCAGTCAGAACCTGGTCCAGGTTAGCTTCTGTGATGCCCCCTATGACCACATGTCCCATGTCCTGGTCTTTTATCTGCTGCAAACCTGCTCGCACATAATCCAGACCTGCCACTTGAAGGCCCGGTTTGGTACTCGTGGCAAAGGCCGGGCCGAGTGCCACATAGGTCGGCTGTTCTAAACAAGCCTCTGACAACTCTTCGGAATTGTGCGTGGTCTTTCCGATAATCAGGGGTGCAGATTGTAAGGCTCTGGCCTCGCGAACAGGCAGGTCGTCTGATCCAAGGTGCACGCCATCTGCACCGGTTGCCACGGCAATGTCGACCCGGTCATTGATGATGCTCACCACTCCATGGTCTCTGCACACAGACACAAAGGCCCTCCCAATCTCCACACGCTGTTTGTCGGCAGACTCCTTGGCTCGCCACTGGATGCAATCCGCACCACCACGTGCACACTGCGCCGTCAGGCGAAGGATCTCCTCCGGTGTGTTACTGGTCACAAGCACATACAAGCGCACCCGTGCATACTTCACACAAGGCAGGCCAAGCACAGCAATGTCCTTTTCTAAGGTATAGGCCTGATATCGGATCTGCTCTACCTGGGCAGCCAGGGCTGGATCAAAGGTCTGAATCAACTCACTCAAGGCACGCAGCGCCTCGGGTAGGCGTTTGGCTGCGGCTGTCAGACAGCTCTCCAGCGACGTTCGCGTCAGTTGCTGGTCCACGATGAGGTCCGTGCCCACATCGCCCACGGTGTCTCGACAGGCCAGCAACTGCTGATTATCGAGCTGGGATAAGGCCCCGCACAGCGCGTGTCGCAGTTGTTTTGTGCGTCCACACAGACCCTTGTGATCCAGGACAAAACGGCAGTATTCTTCAATCACACGCAGTGCTTCGCGCGCCCGATTAAAATTTGCATCAAGAATTCTATATACGGCTTTAGGCGTCATACGTGGATTATACCAGGTATTCTCGGTCGTCGTAAAAAAACATTGACCCATTATTTGGAGAGTGCCTTTTCCTATCCTATACTTTGGGTGTTAAGAAAAGACATAACAAGGAACAAAATAAAAACCAACGCGTTTCTCAGAACCATAAAACGCACAATACTCCTTCCTTCTTCTCTTAAGGGGGGGCGGCAGACTCGAGAGCAATCTCAAGGGGAGTCTTCGTCCCTCACTTTTTTTGCGCCTCTTAAACCTGACAAATGCCAGAAAAACAGCCTGAAGCCTGGTCTATTATCTCATTGACTTGCCCGTGTTGGGTGTGTACAGTACGCCGACCCAGACATGAGCACGAACCCAAAGACATCTTCTGACACTGATCTCATACACGCACCAGGGGGCATCCTTGAGCTACTGGCCATTGCCCTGCCAATGGTGGTGTCCCATGCGTGCGACACGGTCATGGTCTTTACAGATCGGTTATTTCTGTCGCGACTAGGAGCTGTCCACATGAACGCGTCCATGGCAGGCGGGCTCACCTGTTTTGTGACCATGACCTTTTTCATCGGCTTGACCGGGTACACGACAGCCCTGGTGGCCCAGCACCTCGGGGCCCGGCAAAAAAATGAATGTGCCAAGGCCACGGCTCAGGCCTTTATCATTGCCATGGCGGCCTATCCTCTGATTCTGCTGGCACGTCCTCTGATTCACATGGCCTTTGCAAAGTCTGGTATTCCCTCTGATCAACTCGCCCTTCAAACGCGTTACTTTGACATCCTGATCTACGGCACCCTGTTCACCCTGTTCCGCACCTGCCTGAGCAGTTTTTTTTCAGGGATTGGACGCACGCGTATTGTGATGATGGCTTCATTGACTGCCATGGTGGTCAATGTGGCCATGAACTACGTGCTGATCTTTGGCAAACTCGGCCTGCCCGCCCTGGGCATTCAAGGGGCAGCGTACGGCACGATTACCGGGGGCGTCTTTGGATTGATAGTGCTGGCAACTGTTTACTTTGGCCCCACGATCCGACGCGAGTTTCTGGTGATGCGTGCGCTGCGATTTGACTGCAGGATCATGGGCCAGCTCCTGACATTTGGATATCCTGCGGGCATTGAGATGTTTCTCAATCTCGTGGCGTTCAATGGACTCATCCTGGCTTTTCATGCACACAGCCCTGTCACGGCCACGGCAGTCACGATCATGTTTAATTGGGACATGGTGGCCTTTGTGCCCCTGATCGGTCTTGAAATTGCGGTGATGAGCCTTGTGGGACGCTATATGGGTGCGCAGCAGCCCGACATCGCTCATCGCGCCACCATGTCGGGGCTCAAGAGCGGCTGGGCCTATTCGGCGTGCATTCTCATGCTGTTTGTCTTTCTACCGGAACAACTGGTGGCCCTGTTCGAACCTCGATTGTTTGACACTGTTTTTGCACAGGCCACGCCCATGGCCGTGCGCATGATACGCATTGCCTCGCTTTACCTCATGATCGATGCAGTCATCCTGGTCTTCAGCGGTGCCTTGCGTGGCGCGGGTGACACCTTTTGGGCCATGTGTGTGTCTGTGGGCCTGCACTGGTTTCTGGTGGCCATCCTGAGCGTGCTTCTCTACGGATTGAAACTCTCCCCTGAAACGACCTGGTTTGCCTTGGTCCTGGTCTTTCTGACCTTCAGCAGCCTCTTCTACCTGCGGTACCGCTCGGGCAAGTGGCGACATATCCACGTGGTGCACTCCGAGATAGAGTGACACTACTCTTTGGCATCGAGCAGACTTTCACTCAGCCGTGTGTCCAGCTTCAAGGCCTTGAGAAAACGTCGAGTGACTGTGGCTTCCAGTGCCTGACGTTTCTCTGGGGTCTTCAGGGGAATCTGGCCCCCGGCATAATTGGGGTGGCCCCCGCCTGTGCCCAGTCGCGACACAATGCGATGGATCAAATGATCGGAGCGTCGTTCAGGATCGCGGGTCCGAAGGGAAATGCAGAGCCGGTTTTCACAGACGCCGTAACACATGACCGCTGAGATATTGTCATCTCGCAGCAGCAGATCGGCGGCCTCTGCTATCATATCCGCATGGTTGAGCCCACCCAGATTGGATACCGCCGCATCGCCGTACACCTGAGTATTGGCCAATGCCCGGGCCAGCAGGTGGTAATAGGAACGTCTGACATGACCGCGTTGAATCTCGCTGAGTGCCCGCTTATTGGCCAGCACAAAGAGATCCTGTCCCGCTCGAATATCCGCTTCAATGCAATCTCGCCCCAGATCCTGGGTGTCCGAACGAATCCCATAGAACAGGGCCGTGGCCAGGGGCACGGAAGGGACAATCCCTGCGGCATTGAGGTATTCGTACAGGATGCTGGAGGTAGCGCCATACCGGCCGCGCACATCGTGAAACGGCACACGATAGGTCGAGCGTTTGCAGGGATGATGGTCAATCACGATATCGGGCAGCACATGCTCAGGCAGACCGTTATTGCCCGTGTAGGGTTGCGTATCCACCATGGCGATGAGATCAAACCGGTCGAATTCAATGCAGTCACACTGACGCATATTCAATCGAAGGTACTGAACCAGCGCACGATTCTCCGCACGCCCGATCTCACCCCGGTGTGTGATGGAACCGGGAATGTTGGTCAATTCACGAATGAGCGTCTTCAACGCCGCCGCCGAGGCCAGGGCATCCGGATCAGGGGTATCCTGCAGCACGATCAAAAGACGTCGCTTGCCTTCCACCACGGCCTTCAGTGCTGCAAGTTTTCTTTGTATGGATGTCTTAGGTGCCAAAATGTCACCTCCTCGAAACAGCCCGCGCACAGGGATCAGGCCAGGGGCTTGCCTCCATTAAGCTGCTCATACAGTGTCACATAACCAGCCACCATATTATCCAGGGACCATTTCTCTCTGGCCTCACGCATGATTCGGCGCATCTGTGTCACCCACTCATCCGGGTGCTGCTTGAAGTAGCGGTGATTTTTGAGAGTCTCCTCAAGTCCCCACCAGAGCGCCTCGGGGTTGTAATCCTTGAACAGGACACCATTGCCGCTGTCCATCAGTGCGCCCCAGGCCTTCAGACGCAGCCTCGCGATCTTGTCCCGATACCCGCCCGTATCGCGATTCGTGGCCGTGGCCCCATAGATGTTGCCCACCACGTCAATCTGGCCGAACGGTTCGTACAGAGACGCGCCGAATACATCGTGCGCCGCAGCATATCCCAGTTGGCACAGGGCCTCATTGAAACGCCTGTAGGCCACACGTCCGTTCGAGGCGCAGGCGATGCGCCCCATGATGTCAGCCCGCGCACTGTCCGATCCCACGGGGTTACCGACCACCGCGATCTGGGCATCCGGATGATGAATCACAAATTTCTGGGCGATATCCTCGAGCAATTCAATGCCCTTTTGAACCGGGTCCAGACGCGACGGCCAGTAAAACAGGATGGCGTCCGGATCGACAGCCAGGCCCATCTGCTGCTGGAACTTGGCCAGATTCGCACGTTTGGCTGCCATCAGATCGTCTTCCGGGCCAAACGCCCTGGCCAGACCGGGAGACGCCACATCGGGATTTTCAGGTTGATTCTCCGAGAGCACATCCGGCGAAATGCCATTGGGAATCACCGCGGCCCGGTTGTCATGCCACTTGACCTTGGTCTCTTCACGCACGCTCGGGGGGACAATATACCGATCCAGGAAATAGTCTTCGACAATCTCCCGTAAGAACTGATTGCCCACATAACTGATCTTGGTGGCATTCTTCAGGGCCGTGGCCTGGCAATCCACACAGGTTTTATTGAACTGCTCACTCAGGTACAGACGGGTCCACAGCTTGCCGAGATTCACGCCCTGAAACATATCCACAGGAATATGGCCGGTGTGGGTGTTGTGTACGGTGTGCAGGACGGGCATGTCACGCAGACCGGCATACGCAGAAATGATGCCGCCCGCCATCCAGTCATTGGAGTGGATGATGGCACGCCCCTGATATTGACTACGAATGTCACGGAGATAGGTATTCACGACCTGTCGCTGATACTCCACGGCATTGGCCGCAGGATTGCCGTCATACGCACTGTGATAGTCCTCATATACGGAGGATGTCACCAGGTGAATGTACTGCTGCTCCATGCGATGCCGCTTATTGTACCATTCTTCCTCAGTCAGGCCGGACTCTTCCCGGAAGCGTTTGGACAGATTCAGAGTCACCAGATGCACCGGGATCTGGCGTTCGGACAGTCCCTTGCACAGCGCAGACACGACCTCGCCCATGCCCCCGCTCTTGCCGGACACGAACTGGGCAAACTGCCCCATGCCTTCAGACGGCAGACGCGCCGTCTCAGGGGTCAACACAATGACCGCGGTCTTGTCCGTCCCCTTGATGATATTGAAACTCTTGACCGCCTGGGTCAAATCACTAACCGTGCGCGTCAACACATAGGTCGCCGCTGACAGGGCGCCGTATGGGCTGAAGTATTCATGGACCACACGGTCCGCCCCATGGCCCTCATGTAAATAGTAGAGATGGTCGGACGTGGTCAGGTATCGGTACTGATTGAGCAGGTCGCGACCGGCCTTGCGCACATCAGGCTCCAGGTATTCGATGGCGCGGAACAGCTTGTGCTGGGTATACGACCCCAACCAGCCATAGGTGTCACGCTGCACATCCGCCCAGGAGGACGTGGCCAGGGGATGGATATCGAGGATGGGGCAATCCGTCTTTTGAAAACACTGGGCCACTTCCGTGGGATTGGCCGTGACCACGCCCGGATATTTGGCCAGCGCATCAGGCAGCGCCTTCCAGAACTCAAAAATGCCCTTGTCGGCCCAGATGTGCTCGCCAATATGCTCGTAGTCATACCCCAGCAGCACCGCTTCTCCGTCGATCTTCCCGAGGTATTCCGCATACTGCTCAGGGGCCAAGCCGACCTGGGGAAATCGAAATGCCACATCGTCGCTGAGGTTGCGGTTCCTGGGCAACACCATCAAGGGTCGCCCCTGTCCCCGCCGGCCCTTGGCACGAAACACGGCGTTTGGGGAAATGACCTGTTCGTCTGTGGGGGTAAACATGTCGTCACGCTGTTCGCACAACATGGCTTCAAATCCCATGTCTGCCACCACGTTGGCAATCTCGTTATTGTACATCAACTCGGTATTGCGAAAGGCCGTGGGCTTGAGGCCAAAGAGGTCATTCATTTTTCGGCGGTGCAACGAAACCTGTTCCTTGAATTCCGTTTTCTCGGGATCCGCATACAGAGACACCAGTGAATGGTAATAGGTTTCCTGGAGAAACTCCACCTGATGGTTGGCCTGCCCTGCTTCGTACAATCTGGCCAGAACATCAATGACCTCGGGCTGGTATCGCTCGGCCTGTTCAAGGAATGTCCCTGACATGCTCAGGGTAATCTTGAATTCGGGATGGGCTTCAATCAGATCCACGAACATACGGGTGGCAGGCAAATAACAATTGCGCGCGACCTTGCGAAAAATCCATTCGTTTTCCTGGTTCCAGAGAAAGGTGGTGCCATCCGGATGCAGGCGAAAAGGCTGATGCAATTGAAAATAAAAAGTTACTAGCGCCATCGGTGTCCTATCCTTGGTTCAACCGTTTGGTTCACAATACGACAGAAAGCTTAGTACCCACGCGTTGGTGTGGGGACCTCATATTGGGAATCTCGTAAATTAATAAACTTGGATTTGCCCATGAGAAGGTAACCACAATCCTTGTAAAACGTATACAGCTTTGCCAGTTTCTTTTCATCACTCAATTCCATGAACTGCCCCCCCTGGCCCAGTTCCGCGCCCCACTGAACCGTGGTGCCGTCCTTGGCCACGAGATTGATATGGGACTCTCTCTGATTTCGACGTCCCGAGTAATTGGACATGTCGATCAACTCAATCTCCCGGAGTAACGGCTTGGCCGGGGTCTGAACCTGATCCATACGATCCAGCAAGTCAATCAACTTCAGGGCTTCTGCCAGATCCGGAAGGTTCAGTTGCATACCCGGCTTGGGCGTCAACTCCAGACGCACCCCCTTCACCATCACCAACGGGAGCGTCGAGGGAAAGTCCTCCAACACCATAAGATCGGCATCCAGGAGAAACCGTTTCTGGCCCTTTTTAATGAAGACCAGCGGCTTTCGCCACCTGGCCTGTACATGGATGCCGTCCTGCACCACGCGCACACGAATCTCATCGAGCCACACCATGGACCGCAATGCCTCACCGATCGTCTTGGCTGCGGATTCATCCATAACAAACTCCCGTCCGCCCACCGTGGCGTACAGCCTGTCCAGGAGGGGTGCCTGGACCCATTGGGGCACCTCGTCAATGATCAAGGGCCCACTCTGGTTGGCATAGTTTTTCTTGAGATAGCGTTCTGCAAATACAAACAGCCAGATCAAAAGACCTGACACACCAAACACCACCAGGATATTTAAAATGGAACGAAAACGACTCGGATTTTTTTTCTTTTTAGCCATGTGCCGCGATTTAACAATGTCAGTAGATATTAGTCCAGTTTGTCGGTGAGTGCGGCCTGAACCACCCGGCTGCACAACTCACCCATATCAAGACCCACCCGCCCCGCTGCCTTGGGCAACAGAGAGTGAGAGGTCAGTCCGGGAATCGTATTGACCTCCAGGGCAAATGCCTGCCCGGCCTCAGTCAGCATAAAATCCACCCTCGCCACATGACGCAGCCCGATCCCCCGGAAACAGGCCAAAGCCGCCTTCTGCATCGCCTCTGCGCAGGTGGGCGGTGCAGTATCAAACAGATATTGTGTGGTCTCCTCCATATACTTGGCTTGATAGTCATAAAAATCATGGCCCGGTGTCCGTATCTCAATCACAGGCAGGGCCTGGCCATTCAAAACGCCGACCGTCATCTCTCGTCCTATCACAAACGCCTCAACCAAACAGGTCCCATAGACCTCCACGGTCGCACAACACGCGTCGTACAGCGTCCCATTGACCTCCAGGATCTGTACACCCACGCTGCTGCCCTGGCAGGTCGGCTTGATCACCACGCGGGACCCCAGGGGCTCAAGCATGGAGTCAAACTGCATTTGGCTCCACGCGGGATCAAACACCACTCCCCTGGGCGTTAACACACCCTGGGCTTCAAACACGATCTTGGACGCCTGTTTGTCAAATGCCACCCTGCAGGGCCCGGACCGACTGCCCGTAAAGGTCAGACCTCGCTGTTCCAGGATGGATTGAAGCTGCCCGTCTTCCCCGAATTCACCGTGCAAGGCCAGAAAGAACACGTCCACACTGTCATCATCCAGGATGGCCAGGCGATCCGGAGCCACATCCCAGGTCACTGTCTCGTACCCTGCGTGGGACAGGGCCTGGGCCACGCATCGTCCGCTCTCCAGACTGATGTCACGTTCCTGCCCAATGCCGCCCATCAGGACAGCTACTTTTTGTGTCTTAGATAGCATTCTTGGTTCAGTTGAGAGTTCAAAGTTGTGTGAGACAATCAATCAACTCTTAACTTTGCACGTTGAACTCTGAACTGTCATTCCCACACTTCGATTTCAGATTCCAGGACCACATCAAACTGCTCTTTGACACGTTCACGCACAGCATCAATCAAGCGCAACACATCGACACTCTTGCAGTCCTTTTGAGCCACAATGAAATTCGCATGCTTGTCACTGACCCTGGCACCGCCCACCTGGAGTCCCTTGAGCCCGGCCCGGTCAATCAACGCGCCTGCAGACTGCCCCCTGGGATTCTTGAACACGCATCCACAATTTCGAGTATTCAGGGGCTGATGATTTTTTTTGAATATCCAGGTTTCCTGAAGCGTTCGCATGATCTGCTCAGGATCGCCAGGTGTCAATCTGATCTTGGCACTCAGGATCAGTTTGGCAGTAATGTTGCTGGATCGATAGTCAAAAGACAATTCCGGTTTGGATTTTTCAAAGACCTGACCCTTGGCGTCCATCAGTGATACGGATTCAACCACACTGCCTATATCCCCGAAATTACCACCGGCATTCATGCGAACAGCACCGCCCACAGACCCGGGGATGCCGGTCAGCATTTCAATGCCAGCCAATCCCTGCTTGACGCTGTCCAGCACCACGGTCTTGAGATCCGCCCCGGCATAGGCCGTGACCAGATCTCCTTCAAACTGCGTCTGATTAAAATGGTCACTTTCCAGCTTGATCACAGCACCGCGCACGCCGTGATCACTGATCAGCAGATTGGAGCCGAAACCAAGCACATACAACTTCACGCCATTGTCTTTGCAGCGTATCACCACCTCTGACAATTGTTCAGTGCTCTGGGGACGAATAAAGTAGTCCGCAGGTCCACCCAGGCCATACCACGTGTGACTGGCCAGCTCATACTCGGTCTCAACTATCGCGTCCAAACCGCTGAATATACTCATCTGCTACCTTCCAAATATCACCAGCACCCATGGTCACGACCACATCGCCGGGCTCGACTCGGGCCACCAGATATTCACAGATAGCTGTAAACCCCTGAATAAAAACAGCTTCCGAACCCTGACCGGTCAGGCGATCCACCAGGACCTGCGCATTGACTGCCTGTTTTGTTTCTTCTGAATCCCGGACAAAATAAATCTCCGGAACAACCGTTACGTGGGCCAGCTTAAAGCTTTCTGCAAAATCATCAAGTAAAAATCGCGTTCGACTGTACTGATGAGGCTGAAATACACACCATAGGCGCCTTGGCTGGAAGCGTTCCTGGATCGCTGAGAGTGTGGCCCGAATCTCTGTGGGGTGATGGGCATAGTCGTCCAGCACTGTCACGCCCTTGACGCATCCCTTGACCATCATGCGCCGGTCAATCCCCTCAAACGCAGGCAAGGCCGCCAGGACAGCCTCAGCCTTCACGTCCATGGACAGGGCCGTGGTAATCACGGCCAAGGCATTCATGACATTGTGCAGCCCCGGCAGTGTCGCATGGGTCCTGCCCAGTCGCTCGCCCCGAACGATTACATCGAAATGATACACACCCAGGTCCAGCGTGAGGCAATCAGCCGTCACATCGCAGCCCGGAGCCAGACCGTATGTCACACACGCCACATCCGGCCGACAGTGGCGGACCACTCGCTTGAGATTCTCATCCTGAGCATTGACCACCAGCGTACCGCCGTGCGCCATGCCTGACACAAACTCAATAAAGGCATTTACGATCTCAGTCTCATCTTTATAATAGTCCAGATGATCCGCTTCGATATTGAGCAAACATGCGATCTTAGGCCTGATATTGAGGAAACTTCGGTCATATTCACAGGCCTCAGCCACAAAGAACTCACTGGTGCCCACGCCGGACGAGGCCTGCAGCTGGGGCAACTTGGCCCCCACGACAAAGTTGACATCTTCACCCACCTGCCTCAGCAGATAGCTCAACCAGGCACTGGTCGTACTCTTGCCATGGGTCCCGCAAATGGCCACGCCCTTGTAGTGATCCATCAACTCTCCCAGCATGCGTGCATACTTCACCACAGCACACCCCCTGGCCTGGGCTGCAATGAACTCGGGATTATCGGGCTTGACCGCCGCAGAGTACACCACCGCGTCCAGCAAATCCGGCAGATTTTCGCCTGCATGACCCACATACACGGTAGCCCCCTGACTGGCAATTGCCTGGGCTGCGGCCCCCTCGTACTGATCCGATCCGGAGACCACCGCCCCATTGGTCATGAGCACACGAGCCAGCGCACTCATACCCACGCCGCCGATCCCAATTAAATGAAAGCGTTTACCCTTCATGCCCTTCATGGAAGAATACGTCCCCCCTGAATTCACCACCTCAAATTGTCTGCGCGCCTGCACCACCTTGTCAGCCGACTGAACCGAGTTCCTACTCATGAACACACACTCCATTAGGCGATCACACCAAGGATTGATCTGATCTGAAATCCAGGACCTTTAGGCTCTGTCTGAGAAGTCTATCGTCGGTACAAAAGCGAGCGTTATTTTCGCCTGACAAAGACGGCGAAGCAGGCGATATTGTTTGTATCGTCGATGCAGCCGAATACAGTCAAGCAAAAAAATGCCGCTCGAAGCCAGGTCGAATTTTCATACAGAGCCTAGAACACAGCAATCAGAAGAGTCTGATGCGCAGAGTGTACCACAACCCATAGGTCAACGAAAGGGAAAAGGTAGGGGATTCATGGATCCCAGCACACCTGGCCATCCTTCGCCAGCGCCTACTCCATGACCTTGGCTTCCGTGATATTGAACTTCCCTATACTTCCAATCAGGGAGAAGAAATCAGAGGATTCGCCATTGCCTGTGGCCAGGGCGATGTGACCTGCATCGTAACCGCCGCGGCCTATACCCACGAACGCGGCATCGAGACCGATCCAATGGCCGTTGACCCAGGCCCGGGTCCATGCGTGTCCCCCGAAGCTCTGGATAGTCCCCATGAATTCGTCCACATACGCCACACCGATCACCACCTCAGCTGGAATCCCCACGGCACGGCACAGGGCCGCGGTGAGTACCGCATGTTCGGTGCAGTCACCCTGGCGGCTTTCCATAACTTCCACAGCAGACGCATACCCCACGGACAGATCCTTTTGGTCAATATATTGACCCACGAATGTCTCGATGTTGGCAGCAGCCCGGGCAGCATCCGGGGCCTCTGCCACGGCCTTTCTGGCCAGAGCCATAACATTGGGATCATCACACTGCAGCACGGGATTCGCTTCCAAAGCCTTTTTCAATGTGGCGTCCGCACCGGTATAGGGAAACGTGCCTCCCTGTGAAACGCGAATGGGTGTGACAGTCAAGGTCAGGCTTCCATCGTCGTTTTTGATCACAGTCTGATTGTCTGTGGACGGGATCGACAGGTCCATATCCGAAGATTTGGGTTTCAGGTGATACTGTACAGACTTGACCTGATCCAGATCACTCAAACGCGTGGGGCTGGCCAGCATCATGTCCCTGAACATTTCACTGACGTCCTCCACCGGTGCCAGGGCGAATTCTCTGGAGCAGGCGACCATTTCAATATTCATGCCCATGATCGGAATCACCGACTTCTGGGTGTCCAGGTTGTCATCCACGTAACTCACGGCCATCATCTGGCCCGCACCTGGCAGCGCATAGGAGCTCTTGACCTCGGTCAACCGGACCACACGGCCCAACAGGTCAACAGACTGCCTGGCCCCGACCTCAATCTGCATATCCACGGCCTGCATCATACCTGCCGTAAACACCTTGGCTTGAAACCGCGTCCCTTGTTTGAGACCGTATTTTTCGCTGAGCAGGCGCATCCCTTCAGTCATGATCGCCCCCTCAACCCAGGGCAGGGTCTGCGTTTGTTTATTGCCCATGGTGGTGGTCACCACCTCCAATACACCCTGATCATTGATCCGACCGGACGCCTCAGTGGACATCACACTCATCTTCTGTGTCATCTCAAAGCCCAGGGGCTTGCCGTCCACGGTCTCAATCGCGGTTTCGGAGGCCTCAATGGACAGGGGCACACCCATGCGGGAGATGGTCATGAACATGGTCTCAGTAGAACGCACCTCAGACCCGGTGACCACGCGCTCTTCAACAGCGTAGCCGATTTTCTTATTGTTCATAAACACAGCCAGGTACTCAAGATCCGCCGCTGCCACCTGACAGACAGCCAAAAGCCCAATCACGACCCACAGAAAAACACGCGTCATAGTCTTACTCCAAAAGGTGATTTCATTAAACCTATGTCATTCAGTGCTACTGTACCACACAGTCGATGCCGGCAGACTCAAGGCCCTCTGAACTCGCCCTGATTTTGATCGTCCCGGGTCCCGGGCCGGATTGCACAATGGCCAGACCGCGGCCCTCATACACCCTGTGCACAAGATCCTGATTGCTGTCAACATCATTCAAATTGCCGCTGCCTATCCCCAGAATACGACCCGGTCCCTGAATGGCAAACTGGACCTCGGAATCGTCTGTGGCCACGCGATGACCGGCCTGATCTGTGACCTGAAACTCCAGGTGACAGATATCCGTGCCACTGGACTTCAGCTGTGTCCTATCCGGGATCAGGACGATGTGATGGGCCGGGCCTGTGGTTCTCAGGGCAAAGTCGCATACCGCCTGATCCGCCTTGTATCCCACCGCCTTGAGCACACCCGGTTCATACGGCACCTGCCACGACAACACACCCTGGACGGCCTGGTCGCCGGACTTGCGTTCCAAGAGTCTGCCATTGAGTTCCAGAGCCATGGCCTCGCAGTTGGTCACGGCCTGAACCAACACGGTCTGTCCGGGCTGCCAGTTCCAGTGCGCCTGCCCACGCAGGGTGTTTTCTCTTCCGCGCCCACGCCCACGCCCACGCATACGATCCGTGACACAGGCATAGACCATGGGCATGTCACTCCACAGGCTCTGTCTGTACCAACCGATCGGTTTTTTAAAACCGCACAGGTCCAGCAGCCCTGCACCATTGGCTCTATTGGGCCATACATTGGCCTCACCCAGATAGTCAATGCCGGTCCAGAGAAACTGGCCTGCTATGTAGTCATTGTTGACCACTGCCATCCACGCGTCATAGCTGTCCCCATTTTCACTGCCGAATATGATGCGTTCGGGAAAGGCCTCGTGATCGGCCTCATAGTACTTCTCCTGATAATTGTAGCCCACCACATCCAGACACTGGGGCAGGTCAACGGCATTGGACATGGGCAGATTGGCCAGGGCCGCTGCCACGGGACGAGTCGTATCAAATTTCTTGACGGCCTGGACCAATGGCTTCGCATAGACCGTAAGCAGCTCGGCCCTGGGCTGTGTGGGTCGATACTGATCGCCCAGCACAGGATGTGAAAACGGATCATTGGCATAGTCAATTTCATTGCCGATACTCCACAGGATCACGCACGGATGGTTGCGATCCCGCCGCACCAGGTCCTCCATGTCACGTACTGACCACTCGGAAAACACCTCGCCATAGCCGAACCGGCTGGGCTGGCCCTGGTTCCGCCCTGCCACCCACTTGTTCTTGGGTGGTGTGAACTCATCAAAGGCCTCGTCCTTGACCAGCAGACCGATCCGATCGCACAGATCCAGTAGCTCGGGTGCAGGCGGGTTGTGACTCGAGCGAATGGCATTGGCACCCAGAGCCTTCATCAGTCGCAGGCGTCGCTCCAGCACCTGATCCGGCACAGCCGCACCCACAGACCCGGCGTCATGATGCAGACACACGCCCTTGAGCTTGAGTGACCGGTCATTGAGAAAGAAGCCCTGGTCTGCGTCAAAGCGGATCGTACGGATGCCAAAGGGCGTGGTCATTTGATGCGACAGGCCCTGCGGTGTCTCCAGTTCACTGTTGACAGCATACAGAACCGGATCTTCCAGAGACCATCGCTTGGGGTGCGGCAGTACCAGGGTCTGAACGAGGGTCTGGGATTGGCCAGCCTCCATAGACACCATGGTGGCCACCTTGACATTGTCTCTGGCTTGAGGTGCAAGAATCTCACTGTTGATCACCACCGTCAGACTTGTCTCATGATCATTCCTGACCGTGGTTTCGATGCGTACCACTGCCTTCTCATCCGTGACCTCAGGCGTGGTCACAAACACACCCCAGGGCTCGATGTGCAACCTGTCCGTAACAATGAGCCGCACATGGCGGTAAATGCCGGACCCGGTGTACCAGCGGGAATCTGCAAATCGGCTGTGATCCACGCGCACAGCCAGAACATTCTGTCCAGTGCCAAAATTGAGGTGAGGTGTGAGATCATAGTAGAAGCTGTTATACCCCGACGGACGCTGGCCCAGAAAATGCCCGTTGATCCAGACCTCGGAATTGTGGTACACCCCGTCAAACATTACCACCACGCGTTTGCCCTGGTCTTCGGCCTGCAGATCAAAGGGTTTACGATACCAGGCGATCCCACCTGGCGCATACCCATTGCCGCTGCCATACTGCGATCCGAACGGCCCGGCCACACTCCAGTCATGCGGCACCTGCACCTCTCGCCAGTCGCTGTGATCAAACCCAGGCATCATGGCTGCGGCAAAATCACCCAAATGAAACCGCCACCCTGCCTCAAAACTCTCTGCCCAGGCACTCCCAGCCAGGCAAAACGCAGACATGAGGGCTAGAAACACACAAGATACTCTACGATTCATACAACAACTCCTTTTGCGGACGCGCGGCAGCTTCACCAAATAACCTGTTTTCAGTGGTAAAACGTATTATAGCCTCATTTTCTGCGATTACCAGGGAGAAAGGGCACTGCATACTGAAGGCATATCTCCTGAATTTTCTTTTCACTGCGCGACAGCAATCGCATGATTCATTTTTTGAATAACAAGATGACACACCCCGCGCCAAAGCCCACCTGACCGCCAGAGTTATCACACATTATCAATTTGGAGATTTTTTTGGCATTTATGGGACTTATTCTAGGAAATAAAATATTAGTTGCTATAATAATTTAGGTTACTCTGCAACGAGGTCTGGGTCTGGTGTGTCCCATATTTTGCGATTAACTCAGCATAAAAAATGGATGATATACGGTGATAGTGCCTGAAAGAATACGGGTTCTGCTAAAATATTCTCCATTCGAACGTGACCAGTTTGTATCAATGTAAAAAAATGCGTGCCCCGATCTTGGCTTTTTTATGAAGGAGAAAGTCTTTGGATCTCAATGTTCTGCCAATTACCCAAGGAAATGGTCTAAGTGCCGTTATTTAGATACGGTTCAAGACCAATGGTCAACAGTTGGCAATGATCGTGTGCGTAACGTGATGTCTTGTAATACTTATTTCTGAAGGAGACAAAATTATGAGTCAGAAACTAATGTTTTGTATTGCTTTTGTATCGCTGATCCTGGGGTGTCTGGTGAACACGAACTGGGCAGCGGACCCCTCTCTGATTGGTCATTGGCCGCTGGATGGCGATACGCTGGACTATAGCGGCAATGATTTCCATGGTACAGTGGTCGGCAATGAACAATATGTGCCTGG
>JAIPFM010000127.1 GCA_021736645.1 Phycisphaerae bacterium
CATGAATCATATCCAGGCCGTGGAGAAGATGCGCGGTACGTATCGTGAGGACTGGACCGTGTACTGGATGACCGCCCACTTTCTCAATGCCGCTGCCGAGTTCCAGGAGATGGGTGTGTCCCTGGAGTAGTGTTTTTCTGTGGTGACGTTTTCTCGGGAGTATAGAGGATGAATGGTAAATGCCTGAGGGTTCTGTGCGTTGTGTGTCTCGGGTCCATATTATTTGCGCAGGAGGTCATGCCTCTCTGGACAGGGCAGCCTCCCCATGCCAAGCCGAACTCGCTGGAAGAAACGGTTCTTGAATCGTGGGGCGTGCTGTGTGTCAAAAATGTGACCCATCCTACGTTAACGGTCTATCGCGCCCAGGGCGACCCGTCCGGGTGTGCCATGGTCATCTGTCCGGGCGGGGGGTATGAGCTGGAATCCTTTATGGCAGAAGGGCACGTGATTGCCCGGTCTCTGTCGTCCAGGGGTATTGTGGCAGCCGTGCTGAAATATCGACTGCCTTTGCCCGACGTATCAGATCAGCCCCATCTGCTGCCCATCACGGATGCGCGAAGGGCTGTTGCGCTGATGAAATCCATGGCAGGTGAGTATGGCATGGATTATGACAAAGTCGGCATCATGGGTTTTTCTGCAGGGGGGCACCTGGCTGCGGCTGTGAGCGTGTTGACCTCTGAAACAGACAACGAGAACCCGGATTTTTCTGCGCTGATTTATCCGGTGACCACGTTGGGCGACGAGAATCAAAAATGGCTGGAGGAGAGCCTGTTTCATCGAGCCATGACAGAAGATGAGCAGAGGCAATACGACCTGGTGAGCCACGTGACATCCAGGATTTCGCCGGCCTTCTTGCTGCATGCGTACGATGACGAGGTGGTCCCCATTGAAGAATCTCTGCTGTACGCAAAGGCCCTTGTGGCGGTCGGTCAGGATGTGGAGGCCCACTATTTTGCCAGGGGCGGGCACGGCTTTGGACCGGGCAGGCCCGGGGACGGGACTGACCAGTGGCTGAGCCTGCTGGCCCACTGGATCAAACGGCAGTCGCCGTGAACACGACTGAACACTCTTGTTATTACAGGTGAACAATGTTCAAACGAAGCCACAGTACTCTAGGCGTGTGTTGGAGAATCCCGTCGTCGGCCCGCCTGCCCCTAGGGGGAGAGCGAGCGGTTTTTCGACTGGCAAGGACGGCGAAGCAGGCGATATCGGTGACTATCGTCGATACAGCCGGACGCAGTCCAGTCGCAAAACAAGCCGCTCGAAGCCAGATCGGATTCTCCGACAGGCTCCTAGTCTCAGCCGTCTTTCTTGTTGTGTCCCTTGTAACTCTGACGATGGCACAGACCACCATTCAGCTGGACCAGGGTTGGGTCATGAAAACCGGTGACAATCCAGCGTGGGCAGATCCTGCGTTTGATGACAGCGAGTTGATCAGCATAACGTTCAAACCCAAGAATGCCAATGGCATTTACTTTGCGCCTGATCCGCTGGCTGTCACGATTGATATTGAAAATCACGCCTCGGTGGCTCATGAACTCAGGGCCAGGTTTGAATGGCGGAATGATCGGGTGGACGAGGCGCGTGTGCTCCATACCATTGAAGAGACCCTGCAAATTGCCAGTCAGAGTAAGGTTTCCCAAACCATCGAATTCGCGTCTCCTGGCCCAGGCTTTTATCATGTGGTCTGTACGCTGAATGAGCGCGTGAAGAAATCCATGATGTTGGGGTGCGAGCCTGAAAAAATCAAGAGCCCCTTGACGCGGGAAGCGGATTTTGACGTATTCTGGAGAAAACGAAAACAGGACCTGGCCGGCATTGCCCCGCAGTTCAAGGTCACCAGGGACGATCGGTCCACGGACCAGGTGGCTGTGTACCTCGTGGAAATGCAGAGCTATGGCCACGTGACAATCCGGGGGTGGTACACACTACCCAGGACACCGGGGCCGCATCCGGCCATCCTCAGTGTGCCCGGTTACACGTCCACCATGTGGCCCTATCTAAACAGGACCGGTGTGGCGACCCTGGCCCTGAATCCGCGCGGACATGGCAACAGCAAGGACGATCTGGATCCCAGGGGCGAGGAGTACATGTTCCTTGGTTTTGATCCTGAGCATCCTGAAAAATACATCTACACAGGGGCCTATCTGGACTGTGTGCGTGCCGTGGATTTCCTTGCGTCCCGGCCTGAAATCGATGGCTCACGCATCGGCGTGGAGGGCGGCAGCCAGGGGGGCGGCCTTTCCTTTGCCACAGCCGCTTTGGATTCCCGAATCGCGTTCTGTGCGCCGGACATCCCGTGGCTGGGAGACTGGGTGGGGTATCTGGAGGCCTCCCAGTGGGGTCACGAGAACTACCCGAAGCTGTTCAAGACCCACCCCGATCTGACGTTCGCCGGCATCAATCGGCTCCTGAGTTATTTCGACACCATGAATATGGCCGAGTGGATTACCTGCCCAGTGCTCATGTCCGTGGGACTGCAGGACGATGTGTGTCCGCCACGCACCTCTTTTGCGCCCTACAATGCAGTGACATCCAAGAAAGACTATCGCGTGTATCCGTTTGCCGGACATGGTGTACCGCAGGCCCATACGAGGCTCAAGAACCAGTGGATGGCTGCTGTGCTGGGTATAGATAAGATATAGATGATCAAGGAGTCCATGATGAATAAAACGATTTTTTGCCTGACCGTTCTACTGCTGAGCACCATGCCTGTGTTGGGTCGCGAACAAAAGGAATACGACAGTGATCTCATTTACGATGAGAGCAAGGTACCTCATTACGATCTTCCTCCAGTGCTGGTGACTGCTGAAGGCAAGCCCGTGACCACGGCTGAGCAATGGCGTACTATTCGTCGCCCCCAGATCCTGTCACTGTTCAGCCACCTCGTGTACGGATGCGTGCCCGAGCCTGAGAGCCCGATCAACATGCAATTCCGGATTGTGAAGACCGATCCTCAATTCATGGGAGGCCAGGCCACACGTAAGGATGTGCAGATTCGCTTCAGTAATGACAAGGGCAGGGCGGAGATGCTGGTGCTTGTGTTTGTGCCCAACAGCGCGACCCAACCTGTGCCGGCCTTTGTGAAACACAGCTTCAATAACACCAAATCGCAGGATTTTGACACGCATCCGCAACAGGCCGGCCGACTTCGAAACGGCTGGCCTCTGGGCGAGTTCTTCGACCGCGGTTATGGGTTTGTGGCTGTGTATCAACAGGACCTGGTGGGACATAACGAGGTGGAATTTCTCAATGGTATCCATCGGTTGTTTTACCGGACAGGACAGAGTCTCCCCAAAGCGTACGAATGGGGCTGCCTGTCTGCTGTGGCCTGGGGGGCCATGCGTGCCATGGATTATCTGGAAACCGACGCAGATATCGATCACACACGTGTGGTCATCATGGGTCACTCGAAGATGGGCAAGGCCGCGCTCTGGACTGCAGCGCAGGATGAGCGATTTGCCATGGCGATTTCTGCGCAGTCAGGGTGCGGCGGGGCGGCCCTGTGGCGGCGAAAAACGGGCGAGACACTGGAAAAGCTGGTCACTCGGTTTCCCTACTGGCTCTGCCGCAATGCGTGGAAGTTCGTGAACCAGGAGGATGATCTCCCTGTGGACCAGCACATGCTGCTGGCCTGCATTGCGCCGCGTCCGGTCTATGTGCACAGTGGTGTGGCTGACACGTGGGCCGATGCACGGGGCGAATACCTCTCGGCCTATCATGCCAGTGAGGTGTATCGCCTGCTCGGCAAGACCGGGCTGACGTCAGAGTCGTCCCCGCCTGTGGGCGAGGCGATCATCCGGAGCGACGTGGGATACCACATTCGCGAGGGTGGTCACTCCATAGAAACGTACGACTGGCAGCGATTTCTGGACTTTGCGGATTATCATTTCAAAAACTAGCTGCCTCCTGAAGCCCTTGAGCACATCTATGTCAAGAATGCCGTGAGAATTTATCCAAGGGTAGGAACACAGCTCAAGAAACTGGGGTACACAGTATAAATGTCACTTTTTTAAGGAATGACTAATGGTTCGAAAAGCTGCGTGTATGATTGTACTCTGTGGCCTGTGGGCTCAAAATGTCCAGGCTGACGTGAACTGGCCGTGTTTTCGCGGTTCAACAGGCGGTGTGGTCAGGGACGAGGCCTTGCCTGTGTCGTGGAGCACGTCTGAAAACGTGAAGTGGCAGGTCGATGTACCAGGCCGGGCCTGGTCCTGCCCTGTGGTGTGGGGCAATCGGGTCTTTCTGACCACGGTCATGAGCGAAGGTCAGGTCGAGGATGCCAAGAAGGGACTTTACTTTGGCGGCAACAGAAACGAAGCGCCTTCTGCCACACATCACTGGATCGTCACCTGTTTTGACTGGGACAGTGGCGCGGTCGTATGGCAGAAGACAGTGCACACCGGCACACCCGCTCAGCCCGTTCATATCAAGAATACCTATGCCTCGGAAACGCCTGTCACCGACGGACAGCGCGTGTATGTCTATTTCGGCAATGTGGGTGTATTCTGCTTTGATATGGACGGTCAGTTGCTTTGGCGCAAGGACCTTGCGCCCGTGAAGATGCGTTATAACTGGGGGACTGCGGCCTCACCCGTGCTCCACGGAGACCGCCTGTTCATTGTGAATGACAATGATGAAGAGTCGTATCTGCTCGCTCTGGACAAGACCACAGGCCATGAAGTGTTTCGTGTGACGCGTGATGAAAAGAGCAATTGGGTCACGCCTTATGTGTGGCAGAACGCGCTGCGCACAGAGTTGATCACGTGCGGCACGGGCAAGGTTCGATCGTACGATCTGGACGGACACCTGTTGTGGGAGCTCGGGGGGATGTCGGTCATTGCCATTCCCACGCCTGTGAGTCAGGACGATCTGCTCTACATCAGCAGCGGGTATGTGGGCGACAGAGACAACAGGCCCGTGTATGCGGTTCGCCCGGGGGCATCGGGTGACATCACACCCAAAGACGATCAGGATACCGGTCAGTATATTGCGTGGTATCACAGGTTGGCCGGACCGTACAATCCCTCACCCATTGTGACCGGTGATTATCTCTATGTGCTCTATGACCGGGGTACGGTGAACTGCTATGATCGTCGTACTGGCAAGGTGGTCTATGAAAAGCAAGCGTTGGCCCCGGATGCGCGGGCCTTCACAGTGTCGCCCTGGGCCAATGAGGGCAAACTGTTTTTCCTGAGTGAAGATGGTGACACGTTTGTGGTCCAGGCAGGCCCGGAATTCAAGGTGCTCCACAGAAATGCCCTCAAGGAAATGTGTATGTCAAACCCGGCAACGCTTCGGGGGAATACCATCATCCGTACCTTGACGAAGCTGTATCGGATCGGGCAATAGCCTTTGCATTTCATGAGATTTCCGGGTATTGTTGAAACCAAACCGGATGAGGCGGGTGATTGAAGGAGCTGGTTTTACAGACAGTTACGAACACTGCATAGATTTTTTGGCTCTTAATCCCTGCATTGAGCCAGAGAATGAACACTGGCCGAATCAAGGGCGTATCTTAATACCTCTGAAGGAAATCCCACGGGTGGACTGTGGGTTGCAACATAGTGATGTCAGGATAGGGAAGCTCAAGAGTCTCGATGACATGAAACATAAGGACGAAGAAAAGGTTCAGTCGTCTCTCATTCCAGGGATTCGGCAGCAGGAAGGGCATTTGCAGGAGGCACTGGAAGGGGTCCAGGAAGAGGCCGGCAAGATGCTTGAACAGGCCCGGCAGGAGTCCAAACAAGCGATTGACAAGGCGCGGGAAGATTTTTCTGCGTCCGTGGATCGTCTTCGGGAAGCCGGCCTGGAACAGATCAGGCTCGAGCTCGAGGCAGAAGAAGCAGGGAATCAGGCATCCATCCAGCAGTTTCAGGCCAGTACCGAAGCTCGCATTCCCGGGGCAGTGAAGCTGATCATGAAGCTCGTCATGCCGGAGGGAAAGGCATGATTTCTGCCATGAATTTTGTCCAGATTGTCGGACCCCACGATCAGTTTGAGAAGGCCGTGGACGTGGTTCATACAGCCGGGGTCCTGCAAATAGAGGAAGTCCCTCTGGTCGGTGAAAACAAGGATCAGTTGCTCTACCGGGTGCAGCTCTCACCCACCCAGATTCGCCAGAAGGATCTGTACCATGAATTGCTGCGTGTCCTGGATGAAGAGGCCCTGGGGTACCTGCCCAAATCCATGGCACACGAGATCAAGGGCACCTCGTCTTTTTCGACACTGTATGAACACTGGAGCCTGCAGGATGACCATACTGTGGGGGCCACGGTTCGAGCCCTGCATGCAGAGGTCCGTTCTTTTAATCGGCGTGCCCGAAACATTGACAATGATCTGCGTGTGCTCACGGCCTATGAAGAGGTTGTGACTGCCTTGATCCCCCTGACCCGGCAGGACGATCTGCCGGAAGGCTATGACCTGATCGGGGTGCTGTTTGAACGCAATAGCCAGCGGGCCCGCACCCTGTTGCAGCAGCACTTGGCCCGCTTGACTGTGGGGGAGTATGTGATGCTTCAGGCGTCCCTGGCCAAGGGACGCAGTGCCGCCTTGCTTGCATTTCATCCCCAGTTTCTGGGCCCGGTGCGGGAGTTTATCGGGGAGACCGGAATCAGTGAGGTCCGGGGCCCGCGCTACTTGAGAGACAAGCCCTTTGAACAGATCCTGCTCACCCTGGAGAATGATCTCAAGACACTCCGGCAAAAAAAGATTGAGCTGGCGCAGCGCAGGGATACCTTTTTTGCGGAAAAGGCACCTCAATTGCTGGCCTTGCGAAGCGTGTGCCATGACGTGTTCAGCCGACTGGATGCCCTGTCCAAATTTGCCCAGACTCGGTACACCTTCATCATGGAGGGGTGGATGCCGTCCCGGGCCGTGCGTGCGCTGCGTGCGCAGCTGGCAGAGCAATGCGACGGGGCCACATTTGTTCGTTGCGTGCGTGCCCATGGTGCGGCCAGTTCTCCGCCGGTTCGCCTGAACAATCCGGGTCCGATCCGATCCTTTGAGACCCTGCTGGCACTGCTGCCGCTGCCCAAGTACGGGAGCATTGACCCCACCTGGTTCATGGCCACCTTTTTTCCACCGATCTTTGGGTTGATGCTCGGGGATATCGGCTATGGACTGCTGTTGGCCCTGGGCTCGCTCTGGCTCTGGCGTGTGGGCCGGCGCATCAAAATGGCGCAGGCTCTTTCCGTGATCCTGGGCAGCTGTGCCTTTTTTACCGTGGTGTTTGGTGTGGTGTTTGGTGAGTTCTTCGGGTCTGCCGGCCACCACATGGGACTCCGGCCCCTGTGGCGGGAGCGGTTGGAAATCGGGTCTGCCCACATTGGTGAGACCCTGCTCATGTATCTGGGTGTGGCCGTGGCCGTGGGTGTGGTGCATGTGTTGTGCGGTCTGGTGCTGGGCATTATCAATGCCAGAAAGGCTCGTGACAAGGCCAAAGGGCTTGGTTTCATAGCCCGTATTTTTGGCCTGTTTGGCTTGTTTTTCGTGATCGGCCGTCTGGTGCATGTGTTGCCGCCTGCGTTCACCTCAATCGGCGTGGTGGCCTGGATACTGTTTCTGGTCTTTATGCTCTGGACCTTTAAACATCATCCATTGCACGGTGCTATGGTGCCATTGGAGTTGCTGGGCACGGTCGGAAATATCCTGTCCTATGCCCGTATCATGGCCGTAGGTATGGCGTCGGCTGTGCTGGCCCTGCTGGCCAATCAGTTTGGCAGTATGATCGACAATGTGGTACTGGCCGCTATCGTGGTCGTGCTGGTGCATGCCTTGAATCTCGTGCTGGGCGTGGTGGACCCCACCATACAGGGGCTGCGTCTGCACTATGTGGAGTTCTTTTCGAAGTTCTATCTGTCCGGCGGGCGCGTGTACTCGCCCTTCAAAAAAATGGGAGATCAACTATCGTGATCAAGATAAAGACTGTATCCATCGTGAGTGTGTTGTTATGTATGATGATGTTTGGCAGTGTCTGTGCGGCCGCAGAGGGCAGCGGCCCTGAAGCACAGGTTCAGCCTGACAGGGGACAATGGGCCACGGCCTTCATTGCCGTGGGTGCGGCCCTGTCTGTGGGGCTCTGCGCCCTGGCCACGGGTCTGGCCCAGAGCCGGATTGGCGCGGCGGGATGCGGTGCCATTGCTGAAAAGCCTGAGACCGCTGGTACGGTCATTCTGCTGGTGGCCATTCCTGAAACCATGGTGATTCTCGGTTTTGTGGTGGCCGTTGTGCTGATGTTCACCCTGTAGCGACAGGAGCGATGCCTCTATGGCACAAGACGATAATTACGACAAGCTGTTGCACGCGGTCAACGAGCAGGCGACCCTGGATCGAGGCAAGGTCATGGCTGAGGCGGCGGAGCAGGTCCGCCGGATTGAGGCCCAGACCCACGCCGAGATCGAACAGTTGCAGGGCCAGATCCGGGCCAGGGCTGATCGCGAGATCGACCAGGAAAAGGATCGGTTGTCGGGTCAGTCACATATGGCGTTTCGTGCGGCCCGCCAGGCGGCTAGGGTCCGTCTGTTGAAGCAGGTCTTTGCCGAGGCTGAAAAGGCCGTGGCAGCCCTGCCTCAGTCTCCTCAATACCGTGACATTCTCGGGGCCTTGATCACAGAGGCCCTGGCCGCTGCCGGCCCGGATGCCCTCGTCAAGGTGGCGGTCTCCGATGAGAAAGTCTGCCGCGCATGGCTCAGTCAGCACAGATTGAGTTGTACTGTGGAAGGGATCAAGGCCGAGCGGGGCACTGTGCTGGCCGTTTCTGCGGATGGAGACCGACAGGTGGACAACAGCCTCTCCACGCGCCTGGCCAGGGCAGAGTCGCTCTGTCAACAGGATGCGGCAGCCTTTCTGTTTCAGGAAACAAGTGACAACCGGGGCCCCGTATGAGTGACTATGACCAGCTGAATGCGAGGATCAAGGGCATGAGTTCGCATCTGCTCACTGAAGCGTTCTACGAGCAGATTCTCGCGGTGCCCGGGCAGGAGGGATTGGTGGACGCCTTGCTGAACTCGCCTTATGGTCCCGCTTTGCGGGAGAGTCTGCAGCTCGGTCTGAATCTCACGGCTGTGGAGCGAGGCCTGCGCTATGACCTGTCAGAGACGGCCAATCGTATTTTCATGCTGGCACCGCAGCGTCCGCGGCGTCTCCTTGAAATCCAGATGCGGTGGCCTGACATGAAGAATGTCCTGACCCTGCTGCGCGGCAAAGCCACGGGTGCCTCCTCCGAAGATACCATGGCCGGTATGCTGTCGGGCGGGACATTGGATGAGGCGCGACTGATGGAACTGGCGCGCGAGCCCGACGCCCTGGCGATGGTCAACACATTGTCCGTCTGGGATTTTCCTCTGGCACATCCACTCAAACAGATGGGCCCGAGGATTCGAGACCGTCACGCCCTGGTGGAAGCGGAGAACGCTTTGGTGCAGGCCTATTTTGACTGGGCCTGGGACACGGCCGACGGCAGGGATGAAAACAGCACACTGATTCGCGAATTTGTGCGTCAGCAGATAGACCTGATGAATGTGCTGATCTGCCTGCGCAGGGTGCGTCAGCAGGCTCAAGGCACCGAAGTGCCGCTCGTGGCCTTGCTGCCTCACGGTCGGTTGGAGCGTCGGGTTCTGGATCGCATGCGGCGCTGTCGGGATCTCGACGACGCGCTGGAGATTCTGGCAGGGACCTATTTTGAGTCGGGTGTGGAACGCGGTATTCTGGCCTTTGGGGAGCACCGTCGGCTAAGGATGATGGAACGTTTTCTGGAGCATGTGGTGCTGGCCACGGGCTGTCGAATGTTTCGCCTGGATCCCCTGGGAATCGGCGTGGCTTCCGGATATTTGTGGCGCAAGTTCAACGAATTCTTGAATCTCCGGATCCTGTTGCGCGGCAAGACCTACCAGCGTCCCACAGCTGCCATCAGAGAGGAGCTGCTCATTGTATAAGGTGGTGGCCATTGGTGGACGCGAGTTTTGCGAGGGCTTTGCCCTGGCAGGCATTGATACCCTGCTGGTGACAGAGGCCACAGAGGCGCAGGTCTTTACGCAGCAGCTGGCGCGGGACGATCTGGCCCTGGTGATCCTGGACGAGCAGTGGATGGATGCCCTGGAAGAGATGCGTGCGCCCACCATGCAGGCGCAGCTGCCCATTGTCATCCCCGTGCCAGGCAGGATGCTGTGGCGTGATGTGGAAAAACCGGGCGAGGATCAGTATGTGGCCGCGTTGATACGCCAGGCTGTGGGCTATCAACTGGACATTCAGCTTTAACGGAAGTTTTGCAAACTTCAGGTTTTCAGTTTTCAGATAACAGTATACTGTAGAAAAAGCGTGTTTTTCTGAAAACGATAGACTTAAAACTGTACACCACAGGGCTTTTTGCAGAAGTCCTGGTATAAGGTTGCGATTATGGCAAAAGACAGAACAAATATCACAGGCATGATTTCCCGCATTGCCGGTCCCACTGTGGTGGCCAGGGACATGCTCGGCGCGCTCATGTTTGAGGTGGTGCGTGTGGGTCACGCCGGTCTGATGGGTGAGGTCATCCGTCTGGATGCAGATACGGCGTTCATCCAGGTCTATGAAGATACGGCCGGGGTGTGCGTGGGTGAACCGGTGGTCGGGACCGGACGCCTGCTGGAGATGACACTGGGTCCGGGCTTGCTGGGCCATGTGTTTGACGGGGTGCAGCGTCCCCTGCGTCAACTGCAGCAGGCCAGCGGTGATTTTGTGGACCGCGGCATCAGCGTGCCTGCCTTGTCACCGGATCAGCGATGGACCTTTGAACCGCAGGTCAAGGTCGGCGACACTGTCCGGGGCGGTGATGTCCTGGGCCTGGTGCCCGAGACCCAGGCCTTTGTGCACAAGGTCCTGTGTCCCCCGGACCGGCAGGGTGTGGTGGCTGAGGTCTTTGCCGGAGAGAAGACCGTGGCTGAGGTGGTGGTGCGTCTGGAAGACGGCACGGCCCTGACCATGGCGCATCAGTGGCCTGCCAAGATTGCCCGACCCGTGACAAAAAAAGTGGGCTGTACTGAGGCGTTTGTCACAGGTCAGCGCGTCCTGGACTGTCTGTTCCCCGTGGCCCTGGGCGGAGCCGTGGCCTTGCCGGGCGGCTTTGGCACGGGCAAGACCGTGCTGGAACAGTCCCTGGCCAAGTTCTCGACTGCCGATGTGATCGTCTATGTGGGCTGCGGCGAGCGGGGCAATGAAATGGCGGACGTCCTGTCCGAGTTTCCGGAACTCATTGACCCGCGTACAGGCGGGGCCCTGATGGACCGGACCGTGCTGGTGGTCAACACCTCGAACATGCCTGTGGCTGCACGCGAGGCGTCCGTGTATGCGGGCGTGACCATTGCCGAGTATTTTCGCGACCAGGGCCTGTCCGTGGCCATGATGGTGGACTCCACGTCACGCTGGGCCGAGGCCCTGCGTGAAATCTCCTCACGTCTGGAAGAGATGCCTGGTGAGGAGGGGTATCCCACGTATCTGGCCTCCAGACTGGCGGCCTTTTATGAACGGGCCGGACGCACGCAGTGCCTGGGTCAGGACAATCGAACCGGTTCGGTCAGTATTGTGGGGGCCGTGTCCCCACCGGGCGGTGATTTTTCCGAGCCTGTCACGCAGAGTACACTCCGCGTCACCGGTGCGGTCTGGGCCCTGGATTCCTCCCTGGCCCATCGCCGTCACTATCCCGCCGTGAACTGGCATCGCAGTTATACCCTGTACGATCAGACCCTGGAGCCCTGGTTCGCCAGGCATGTGGGACCCCAGTGGAGCGGCCTGCGCAAGCAGCTCATGACCATTCTTGAAAAGGACGCCGAGCTGCAGCAGATTGTACAATTGGTGGGCCCTGATGCCCTTCAGATCCAGGATCGAATGACCCTGGAGACGAGCCGCATGCTGAGAGACGGCTTTCTGCAGCAGAATGCCATGTCGGACGTGGATGCCTCATGCAGCCTGCCCAAGCAGATGGGCATGCTTGAACTGATGCTCGGCTTCCATGAGCGTGCTGCGCAGGCCCTGTCCCAGGATGTTCTCTTTGAAAGGATTCTGGCCATGCCCGTTCGCGAGTCACTGTCCAGACTCAAGGAGGTCCCGGAAGACGCATTCTCCGCGGCCCAATCCGACCTGAGCCGTGAATTGACAGAGGCCTTTGCCAACCTGCAGAAAAAGGAGGCCCACACATGAGCCGACAGCCGTTGATCAAAAAGGAATACAGGGGCACGACCCGTTTGGCCGGGCCATTGCTGTTTGTGGAGAATGCAGCGGATCTTCCCTATGGCGGCATGGTCACCATTACCGGGGCACAGGGGGCCGATCGTCATGGTCAAGTTATAGAAGTCTCGGAAGAGGTGGCTGTGATTCAGGTTCTGGAACAGACCATGGGACTGGATTTGAAAACAACCGCTGTGATCCTGGAAGACCGGGAGGCCATGCTCGGTGTGTCCGAGGACATGATCGGGCGCGTGTTTAACGGTATGGGGCGTCCCATTGACGGGCAGGGTCCGGTGGTGCCCATGGCCAAGCTGCCGGTGTCGGGGATGCCCATCAATCCGGCCAGTCGTGAACGTCCCAGTGACTTCATCCAGACCGGTGTGTCCGCCATTGACGGCTTTAACACGCTGGTGCGAGGGCAGAAGCTGCCCATCTTTTCCGGCGCCGGCCTGCCAGCCAATGAGATTGCGGCACAGATCCTCAGGCAGGCCCGGACCACAGGCGAGCAGAGCCGCTTTGTGGTGGTATTTGCCACGATCGGGATCACCCAGCGGGAAGTCTCGTTTTTTATGGAACAGTTCGAGCAGTCCGGGGCCCTGAGCCGCACGGTGACCTTTCTCAATCAGGCCGATGATCCCACGATCGAACGCCTGCTGACGCCGCGCTGTGCCTTGACCACGGCCGAGTACCTGGGCTTTACCCTGGGCTATGACGTGCTGGTGCTCATGACTGATGTCACCAGCTATTGCGAAGCCCTGCGTGAAGTGGCCACGGCCCGCGAGGAGATTCCCGGACGCCGGGGCTATCCCGGGTATATGTACACGGATCTGGCCATGCTGTATGAACGGGCCGGCTGCATCAAGGGCCGCACCGGGTCAGTGACCATGCTGCCCATCCTGACCATGCCCGATGACGACATCACCCATCCGATCCCGGACCTGACCGGATACATCACCGAGGGACAAATTGTGTTGTCACGTCCCCTGCATCGCCTGGGCATTGATCCGCCCATCGATGTGCTGAGGTCCTTGTCACGGTTGATGAACAACGGCATTGGGGAAGGACATACACGCGAAGACCATCGGGCCCTGGCCAATCAGTTGTATGCCTGTTATGCCGAAGGACAGGACATTCGACGTCTCGTGGCCATTATCGGGGAGGAGGCGCTCAGTGCACTGGATCGCAAGTATCTCCAGTTCGCGGATCGGTTCGAGAAACAAATCCTCCATCAGGCCGGCGAGAACCGGTCCATGGAGCAGACCCTGAATATCGGCTGGCAGGCCTTGAGCGTGATTCCCAGGGCTGAGTTGGGGCGCATCAACAAGGATCTCATCAGTCGTTATTTTTGTGAAATCATGGAGGACGGGATCAAGACCCCGTTCTGTTGATATGGAACAAGTCAGCGCCACACGTACCGAGATGTTGACCCGTCGGTCCCAGATCCGTCTGGCCGAGCAGGGCGCGGAACTGCTGCGATCCAAACGTGATGCCCTGGTGCGGGAGTTTCTGGCCGAGCTGCGCCGCTTTGTGGAGGCACGCAAGACCATGCGCCGCAGTGTCATGGAGGCTGTGCAGGCCCTGATGCAGACATTGGCTGTGGATGGGCAGGAGGCCGTGTTGTCCGCGGCACTGGTGTCGCGTCGGGCCGTGACGCTGGATGTCACGCCTAAGAACTTCTGGGGGACCAAGGTCTATGACATGACCAGTGACTATACCGTGCGCCACGCCACGCAGCGCGGCTATGGGGCCGCTGCCACGTCGGCCCGCCTGGAAGAGACGGCCGAGGGATTTGAGCAGGCCGTGGAGGATATCCTGCGTCTGGCCCCCATGGACCTGAAGCTTCGGGCCCTGGCCGAGGACATGCGCAAGACGTCACGCCGCGTCAATGCCCTGGAGCAGCGTCTGCTGCCGCAATTGCAGGAACAGGTACGAATGATCCAGAATGCACTTGATCAACGGGAGCGAGAAGATATATTCAGGTTGAAACGACTCAAACGAAAGAAAGAATTACAGAAACTTAAGAAAGCTTTGGCGAAATAAAGCATTTCGCTAAAGCGGTTCACGGTTCCAGGTTCACGGTTGGCACAAAAGACCAGTCTGCAATAGCAGTCAACTGTGAACCGTGAACGGTGAACCTTTTTTAACCAAGGAAAACCATGCTGCTGACCGAACTGATACGTGAGGATCTCATCAAGATCAATCTCAAAGCCCAGGACAAATGGGAGGCCATTGAAGAATTGATCGATGCGCTGATCTCCGTCCACGAATTGAGCCTGTCCAACCGCAACGAGGCGGTCAAGGCCGTGCTGGAACGGGAGAAGTCACTCTCCACCGGACTGGAGCATGGTGTGGCTGTGCCGCATGGTGCGGTCGATTGTCTGGATGACCTGGTCGGGGTCCTGGGCACCACGTCGGGGATTCCCTTTCAATCCCATGACGATCAAGACGCACGCCTGATCATCCTGCTGCTCATCCCCAAGGGCGCGTTTCAACATCATGTACGGACCCTGGCAGGCATTGCCAAGCTGGGTTCCATTCCTTCCATACGGGAGAAGATCATCAACGCCAAAACGGCCTTTGAGATCATGGATGCCCTCAAAGAATTGGATATGATCGAGGGTGTGCCGCCTGCCCTTTAAAACAACGGTGTTCTGTTTTTTTGATGGCTTGCGGCTGATGAGGATACCTCTGTTCATTCCTGGATGAATTTAAAGCACTTTGAAAATTTTAAGATTTACCTTGATGTAGGACTGTTTAAGTCTTATATTTAAAGGCTGATGAGTGGATGACCCATTCACCTTGAGCCTGTGATGCATTTGAAGGAAGATCAAGATGAGATGCCCTGGACAAGACCAGCGATATTGGAAGCCGGATGACATATTTGAGGTCAATTGCTCTCAATGCGGTTATCCAATCGAATTCTTTAAAGACGAGGCGAGACTCAAATGCCGTCAATGCAAGCATACAGTCATCAATCCAAGAATCGACCTCGGTTGCGCAGAGTGGTGCCAGTATGCAGCGCAGTGTCTGGGCACGACCCTTAAAAACCTCACGACCCTGCGCAGTGAATTGATTGAGGACATGAAGGGCGTGTTCGGCCAGGATCAGCCCAGGGTAGACCATGCCCTGGCTGTGCTGGACTACGCCGAACAGATCCAGGCCGTGGAAGGGGGGGATCCCCTGGTGGTCAAGGCCGCAGGGATCTTACATGACATCGGCATTCACCAGGCCGAGGAGAAACACGGATCAGCAGCCGGATCATTTCAGGAAGTCGAAGGGCCTCCTGTTGCCGAAGAGATTTTAACCAGGCGTGAGGTTCCGGATGAGGCCACGGAGCACGTCTGTAAGATCATCGCAAACCATCACAGCGCCAGGGACATCGACACACTCGAGTTCCGTATCCTCTGGGACGCAGACTGGCTGGTCAATTTGCAGGAAGCGCACCAGGACATGTCGCATGACCAGTGGACAGCAAAGATCGATAAGATATTCAAAACACCCACAGGTCGGCAATTGGCCCTGCAGCAGTTTGTTGTGTAGGCACGACGGAACGTTTCTGCAAAAAAGACTCTCAATGAACAGGCCTGGGCGCTGGGCAGTACATTTACACAGGAGCCCGGATCGTGATGCGTTGGGCTTCGTGTTATGAATCGACTTTGAAAAATCAGGAGATGCGCCATGATCAAAGCCTATGCAGCCATGGAACCGGGGGGTGAACTGCGGCCTTTTGAGTACGAGGCCGGGCCACTTGGGGGTCATGACGTTGAAATCCGCGTGGAGCATTGCGGGATCTGCTACAGTGACGTGAGCATGCTCGACAATGCGTGGGGATTCAGCCAGTATCCCCTGGTGCCGGGACACGAGGTGGTGGGGACCCTGGGTGCTGTGGGGGATCAGGTGACTCACTTGAAGGTGGGACAGCGTGTGGGCCTGGGCTGGCACTCGGGGTATTGCATGACCTGTTCGAGCTGCCTGTCCGGGGATCAGAACCTGTGTGCCACGGCCAAGGGTACGATTGTGGGCCGGCATGGCGGATTTGCCGACAGGGTGCGTGCCAGTGCGATCAGTGTGGTGCCCCTGCCTGAAGGCGTGGACGCTCAGAGTGCGGGGCCGCTTTTTTGTGGCGGCATCACGGTATTCAACCCGCTGATCCAGTTTAATGTCAAGCCTACGGATAAGGTGGCTGTGATAGGCATTGGCGGGCTGGGACACATGGCTCTGCAATTTCTTCGTGCCTGGGGCTGTGACGTGACTGCGTTTACGTCCAGCGAGGCCAAGCAGGCAGAGGCCCTGGGCATGGGCGCACACCACATCCTGGATTCACGCGACCCCGCAGGCCTGGAAGCGGCAGCAGGGCGGTTTGACCTGATCCTGTCCACGGTTCATGCCAGGCTCGACTGGAACGCCTATGTGGGGACCCTGCGTCCCAAGGGACGTCTGCACATCGTCGGCGCCACGCTGGAGCCCCTGGACCTGGGTGTCTTTCCCCTGATCATGGCCCAGCGTTCCGTGTCCGGATCACCTGTGGGCAGCCCGGGGACCATCGCCAGGATGCTGGCCTTTGCTGCGCAGCACAAGATTAAGCCGGTGATAGAGTCCTACGGTTTTGACCAGGTCAATGAGGCGATCGCGAGACTCAAGAGCGGGCAGGCACGCTATAGAATCGTCCTGAGTCACTGACAGGGGCTTGGCCGTTTGTGTGTGTCTCTGCGCTGCACCTCTGTGTTTTTGTGTGTTAGGCTATACCCTCGGGATCAACGTATCGACCACAGAGAAGGCCGCATGGGGGTGCCCCAGTTGTCGCGACTTCTTCTGCATGGCCTTGAGGCGCTTGGGATCGGACAGCAGGCGGTCGACCTTGTAGCCCAGGACCGGCAGGTTGTTGCATCGCAGGGCCACGCCTTCTTCCAGGAGGTGG